>JBGTDH010000393.1:0-2969 GCA_041748435.1 Pirellulales bacterium | reverse complement strand
GCAGGGGTGCTGCCGGCGAGGGAGGCACGGCAGGGCGGGGAGCAGGGGGCATCGCCTCCTGCGTGCGCTGCTGGGGCGGTGCAACGACGAGCGTCTCTTGGCCACGCAGGACGGCGTCGTAACTCTGCTTCCTGCCGGCATCGCTTAAGCAGACATACGCCTCGGAGAGTTCCGAGACGAGCCGCTGGGCCAGATCCATGTGCGCGCCTACCTGGTAGCGCCGCACGATTTGCATGCTCTGCCCATAGGCGGCTTCGATCTCTGAGGAGGCGGCCGCGGGGCCGTTCAGACCCAGGAGTTGATAGTGGGTGAGCGGCCGCTGCTCCTCGCGAACCTTAAGCCAGTCGCGATAGGGATCGAGATCCATGAGCGTGGCCGGGCAAACGCACTAGCCCACGGCGGGCTTGGTGGCCTTCAGTCGCTTGTTCAGACGGCTCTTCAAGCGGGAAGCGGCATTGCGATGCAGCACGCCCTTGGATGCCGCCTGATCCAGCTTCTTCACAGCCAGACGAAACTCGGTCTGGATCTGCTCTTTGTTGCCGGAGGCGTTGGCTTCCGTGACTTTGCGGAGCTGCGTCTTCACCGCCGATTTCACGGCGCGGTTCCGGGTCCGACGCTCCAGGCTCTGACGCAGACGCTTCTTGGCACTTGGTGTGTTAGGCATAGTGGTCTTGGAGTGGTGGTGATCGTTGATGTTTTGTGGTAGGGCAGGGGGGTGCATGCGAAATGCGAAGCCCCTCACCCCGGCCCTCTCCCAGAGGGAGAGGGAGACGGGAGCGAACTAGCCTTTATCGCGTAACTGGCGGATTTTGTCCAGACGGTCGGCCACGTCTTTATAACCATATTCCCGCGCCGCCAACTCGGTCAGGTAGTGGTCGGCCTTGTCCAAGTCTTTCAGGCCCATGCACAATACGCCGGCGCGATACAGGGCGGTCTTCTTCTCGTCTTCCTGGGCATCCGAAATCAGGTCCACCGCCTGCGCGTAGTTGGACATGGCCAGCTTGAACTGCTCGATGTGTTGGAAGCACTCTCCCAGGTGCAGCATCACCAGGCCTTTGCGCTGGGTATCGTTGCGGGCCTCCTGGAACGACTTGATCGCCTCCTGGTATTTCTTGGCCGATTGCAGCTTCAACCCCAGATCGAACTTGTACTGCAGGTTCTGCGGATAACGCTCACAGCGGGCGCGGTTGATATCCAACTCCAGGTTGCTCAGTTCCTCTTTGAGCTTGCGGTACAGGTCGGCGGGTTCGCCCTCCTTTTCGCCGCCGGCTTTCTTGCGGGCGATATCGACATTTCGCCGCATCCTGCGCACCTGCGCATCTTCCAACTGCTCGCGGACGTTGATCTCGCCGCCGGAAACTTGCAGCGCCTGGGTGAGCACCTGCTCCGCCTGATCGAAACGTTCCCCCTTGAGATGAAGCTCAGCCAGTTGCAGATAGAGCGACGTGTTAGCCGGGTCCTTCTTAATCTGCTTCTCCAGTTGCTGTTCCGGCGTGAGCCGGGCGCCGGCCGAGCCTTGCCGTTCTGCCTGGCTCTGCTTGTCGGCCATTACCTCGGTGCTGGATTCCGCGTCTTCATAGCCGGCACTCTTAATGGTCTTCTCGACGGCCAGATCGCCAATGGCTTTGCGGGCTTCTTCGTCCTCCGGCTTGGCCTGCTGCACCCGATGCCAACACACAATGGCATCGTCGTACTTGCCCATGCGGCCCAAGACCCGACCGGCGATGCGATTGACATCGGCGTCTTTGAGATCCGCTTCCAGCGCCGCCTTGAGATATCGCAGTTGGCACTCGTCCAACTCCAGGCCTTCGCACGCCGTGGCCATCTCCGTGAGCGTGTTCTTATCCCACGGATTGAGCTTGAGCATCTCCGCGCCGTTTTTCAGCACTTCGGGCCAGTTCTTCTGCATACCGGCCTTCTTCATGGCGCCGCGGATGCCCATGCCCTTCATGCTGGCGAGTGTGCTCCCCTTCTTGTTGTTGTTATATTGCTTGTACAGGTTGCCCAGAAAACTATTGATATAGACCAGGTTCGCGGGATCTCCCACCACGCATTGCGTGAACATCTCCGTGGCGTAAGAGAAGTCGCCTTTCACCAGGGAGCGGTTGCCGTGCTCGAACATCTGTTGCAAGCGGCGGCGCACGTTGGGCGGGATCGGCTGTCGACCCGCGGATTCGGCATTGTCCGACATGGGCGTTGTGGCAAAATCGGAAGCGAGGGAGTCGCGGTCCTCAAAGCAGCAAGCGTGCTCGACCGTCACTTGTGATTCTACCAGCCTCCGACCGCGACATGCAAACCGGCAGCACACCAGACCGACCGACGCCCGGCGTAGTGTATCTGGTCGGCGCTGGCCCGGGCGATCCGCTGTTGATCACCTGGCGCGGCCTGAACTGCCTGACCACGGCCGAAGTTGTCTTGTACGACTATCTGGCCAACCCGCAAATCCTCGAAGCCTGTCCCGCAGCCGAGCTGGTTTGCCTCGGCCGCCACGGTCGCGATTCCGTCTGGTCGCAAGCCGAGATCAATGCCCGCATGGTCGCGGAAGCCCAGTCGGGCCGCAGCGTCGTGCGGCTCAAGGCGGGCGATCCCGGCGTCTTCGCGCGGTTTGCCGAAGAGACCGCCGCCTTGGACGCCGCGGGCATCCGCTACGAAGTGATCCCCGGCATCACCGCCGCCATGGCCGTGGCCAGTTATGCGGGAATCCCGCTCACGCATCGTGAGTTTTCCTCGGCCGTGGCGTTCGTCACCGGTCAGCAGAAGGAAGACGACGAGCATCCCGCACCGCTGGACTATCGAGCCTTGGCCACGTTTCCCGGCACGCTGGTGTTCTACATGGGCGTGACTTCGGCCCGACATTGGACGGGCGAACTGATTGCCGGCGGCAAGGCGGCCGATACGCCGGCAGCCATCGTGCGGCGCTGTTCCTGGCCGGATCAGACCGTGCATCGCTGCCGCTTGGACGAAGTGGC
>JBGTDH010000392.1:0-9410 GCA_041748435.1 Pirellulales bacterium | reverse complement strand
GGCCACAGCCGCCGCCGGCTCCGCCTTAGGAGCGGTTCTTACGGCCTTAGCAGCAGGCTTTTCGACGGGTGCGGGCACCGGTTGTTCTTCGACCGTTACGGCCGATTCGGTCGCCGCTTCACCTTTACCGCCCGCGCGGGCCAGGGCCATGATGTCTTTCACGCTCGGCCGAGCACCCGAGGCTGCGGCGGGCTTCGCGGCCGCGGGTTTCGCGGCCGGCTTAACTTTTGCTGGGGCAGCCTCCACTTCGCCGGTGGCCGCCGCGCTGGCGGCTTCCTCGGACGGTGCTGCCGGGGCTGCGGAAGCCCCTTTTCCATCTGCCTTGCGAGCAGCGGCCATGATCTCCGCAACCGACATCTTCTTTTTTTCAGCCATACGACAACGGAGTCTGCTGCGCCTTGGGTCTCGCCGGAACGTGACTACATTAGCCCATCAAGGGCGTATCGGTAAAGGAGCCGTCGAAAGAACTGAGCGCCGCGGCGGGGCGACGGTCACGGCCCCTCCGAAAGTTCGTGACTTTTTTCACAAACTACATCTTTTTATCCCCTTCGTGGCAAAAGTCAACCCATCTAAAGGCGCGAAACCGGTGCCCGAAGCTCACTGCCTTGGCTGGCATTGCGGCACGAGCCTGCAAGGTCCGTAGGGTAACCGGTGCGGGCAGCAAAATCACCTAGGCCAGGGCTGTTGCTGCATCTAGCAACCCTGCAACACATTTCGTTCTCGCTTCGTCCGCCGCACGATATACTTTCAATCGAATTCGAGGTGCCAGCCGTTTGCTCAACACTTCAATGCCTATTCCAACGCCTAAACCACTCGAGCGCGATGAGTATATCGAGCAGGCCTATCTGTTTCGGGCTTTGGGCGATCGCTTGCATCAGAACGTGGCCACGCAGGATTTGCTGGTGGCCATCAAAGAGGAACTGCTCTCCACCACCAAACTGCCGTTGGCGATCGATTACATGACCAGCGAGCTCAAGCTCAACGGCGTGTTTTCGACAGCCATGGCTAAGCTGGCACATTACTTCACGCCCTACCAGACCTTCATCATCGCCCAGGCAGAGAGCGAGCGTGGAAAGTTCGACTTTGCCGTGGCCGTCGAGATTCTGCATCGCGAGGCCGAGTACCGGTCCCGCGCTCCGGCAGCGCAGGGGTTGTTCCTGTATCAGTTCGAGACCCTCAGCCGCAACCGGTTGCGTTACGATCATGGGCTGGAAGCCATGTCGCGCGATCCTGTGTTCAACGAAGACTGGCGGCAATGGCTGCAGATCGTGCGCAGCCAGGTCGGGTTTGTCGATCTTTCCGACATGATCTACGTGCGGAGCGAGTTCTACTTGCGGCAGCGGCAACGGGACGGGTTCAGCGGCGAGCCGGAGAAGCCCGTGCTGTTTGGAGAGAAAGAGGGGAAGATTGCGCTGGCCCATCGGCGTAAAGACCCGTTGTGGCTGTTCTCCGCCTTGCAGCGGCACTTGGGCTATCCGGAAGTCGCGCGGCCCAAGCCTCTGAAGAACGAGCAACTGGTGCTGGAGTCGATGATGCGGCGCGTCGAGCGGATGGAAGCCCGGCTCAAGCTACTGGAGGAAGAGCAGCGCGGCGGCATCGATCTGACGAAGTTCTATCCACCGCCTGCGAGCTCGGAACGCGCTGATCCATGACGCCGTGGGTGGAGCCAGCGGCCGCACTTCCGTTGGTGGGATTTGAGCCACGCGACGCCCTTTTGCAAGCGCGGTCGCGTCGCCCGTGAAGTATGTTTGGCGCGTGGATGGAATTGTCCGGCAAACCACGACGACAACGGCCCTGACCAATACGTTCGACCTCAGCCCTCCTGGCAATGGTAACTTGTTCACCTCACGCCAGGGCGGCGATCGTGTCGATCAGCGCGTCGTCCCAGAGGCCGGACCCTAGCTCCTCGCTGACCCATAGAATCGCTTGATCGATGGCCGCAAACTCAGCCTCGGTTTCTGCAGGCGGCAGGGGCTGCGGATTCAAGGCCGCCCATTCCAGGTCATCGAGGGTTGCGTCATAGGCTAAGTCTTCGATCCGGTACGCCTCGGTCCACTGCCAAAGGGCCTCGGGTTCCGCGTCCGTCACGAAGTGCGCTAGCTCTTCCGTCCAGTAACCCTCGCTCGATTGGCCTTCCGTCCAGAAGCCTTCCGCGACAGTGCCATCGGTCCAGAATCCGTCGGTCCAGAAACATTCCGCCCAGGCGGCGTCGGTCCAATACCCGTCCGTCCAGAAACCTTCGGTCGTGACGCCCTCGGTCCAAAATCCGTCGGTCCATAAGCCCTCCGTCCAATTGCCATCAGCCCAGTATCCGTCCACCCAAGCGGCGTCGCCCCAGTAACCGTCGATCCAAGAGCCATCCGTCCAGAAGCCGTCGGTCCAGTTGCCGTCAGTCCAGAAACCTTCGGCCGAAGTGCCGTCGGTCCAGAAGCCATCTGTCCAAGACCCTTCCATCCAAGAGCCCTCGGTCCAATCGCCTTCGGTCCACAAGACCTGTGTCTCGTAGCCGCCGGTTTCCGCGAGGTGATCCATCTCGAACGAGGGATCACGGCTTGCGACGTAGGACATGCTAGACATGCCCGTCAGTTCGACCTTCGGCCCCCCGGCCTTGACCCCAGTCGCGAAGGCATGCGCCGTGATGTCCAGCTCATAGTTGCCCAAGTTGCCGTAACCGCCGGTGCTGGTCACCAGGACCATGTAGTCGCCGGCGGGCAGCGACGTAAAACCGAAACCGTTCTGCCACGATGCCGACCACGACTCGTAGACCAGCCGGTCCTCCACCATACCGTTGGGCGTGTCATGGGCCGCCCACAGTTCAATTCTCGACTGCAGGTTGCCAAAGCTGCCGACCGGTGAGTGCAGCCGCAAATGCATCGGTCCGCCCGGATTATTGAACGCGAACCAGTCGTGGTCCAACGCGCTGGGGTTGGCCTGGTTGATGCCAATGAAGCCGGCCGCATGAAAGTGGCCCTCTTCGACCTCGGGCAGCCATTTGAAGTGATCATCCCCCACGTTGTCCTTGCGCAGGCCATCCCCCTTGTCCGGATACGACTGGAATCGATTCGTCAGGATGGACAGGTCGTCCAGCGTTTTTCCGACGTTGTACTGGCCCCAGCTCCACTGCGAGCGAGAACCGCTGCCTGGCGAAATGATGAAGGGCACCCCCATCAGCAACGAGGTTCCATCGCGGGAAGGTTTCCGGTCGATCCATTCGCCATCCACCAGCTCGCCCTGATGTTCCAGTCCGTAGGCATGGCCGGCCTCGTGCGAGATCGTATCGGCCACCGACCTCACGAAATAGTCGGGGCCGCTTAAAAACGATTTTGATTGGAGATAGTGCAGGTCCGAAAAGACGTAGACCGCGCACTCTTTGTGGTTCTTGTAAGCGCCGACAGCGTTCGTGATGCCCCACAACGTATAATCTTCACCCGCATCCTTAAACCCGCCAATGGCGACCTCCAAGACGTTGTCGGAGCTGGAGCTGGGGTTCAGGTCGAAGTTATACGTGGTCACGTTGACATTGAACGGCGCGTAATCATCGGCCACGTACTGCCAGATTCGCGTTATGGCGTCCTGCTCCGCGGCGTTGAATGATTTTGGATCGCCGTCGATATCGAACACGGCGCGGTGATCTCGCAGATTCCCTCCGCCATACGTTCCTTTCAGGTCGAAGTCGCCCTGCGAGCGGCTGCCGGTAAAGTTCAGGTACAGCGTGTGCGTGGCATTGGGATTGCTATCCAAAAAAGGCAGGCCGGGCTTCATGCCGGTGGTTATGAGACGCTCATACTCGAATTGGCTCTCCGTTGTGACACCAAGTAGGTTTGGCGCCTCATCTGGCCCCTCGGAACAAGCGTCTACAGGATTCCCTATGCTGCCCTTCATCGTTGGAGGCTCGCCGCATGCTGCGACGTTCCCTAGCGACCTGGTTGGTTGCTCTATGCCATTCCTTGGTATGGGCACTGCACGTGACCATCGCCGCGGTTGGCGTGGGAGTCGCTCCCGACGGATATGCCCAATCGCCGGCGGCCCGAGAGGACTGCTGACGGCGGCAGATGCCTCGAAGTGCATCGACAAGCTGTTGTCGCTACGGCATTCCGATGGCGGTTGGTCGGCAGCAGCGCTCGGCAAATGGAAACGGGCCGATGATACGCCGCCGGACACCGCCAGCAGCGATGGCTATGGGACCGGGTTCGTCATTTACGTTCTACGCCGCACGGAGTTACCCGCTTCGGATCCTCGCATGCAAAATGGCATCGCCTGGCTCAAAGCCAATCAGCGCGCCAGCGGAAGATGGTCCACCGGCTCGCAGTCATGAAAAAAGCTCGGCGAACCAAAATCACGGTCACTCGAGTTGGGTCACCTTAAAGTCGGCCCTGCTACATGGCCCTAAGACGCTTGCCCACTGTGCGGGGCCGTGGCGGCGATTATAATCTCTGGCATCCCCCCTTACGAAGACATCCATGACGGGTTCCGCCGAAAGCTTCGCCGGCGCCCTCGTCACCAGCGGCTTGATGACATCCGCTGAGGTCGAGGCCGCACTGTCGCACTTCACGCTCGCGCAGCGCGAAGACTCGCAGGCGGTAGCGCAGGCCTTCTTTTCCCAAGGCAAGCTCACTTCGTATCAGGCCAAAGAGCTGCTGGCCGGCCGCACCACCGGACTGGTGTTGGGCAACTACGCCATTCTCGATCGCATCGGCGCCGGTGGCATGGGCGTGGTCTACAAAGCGCAGCATCGACGCATGAAGCGGGTGGTGGCGTTGAAGATGATGCCGCCGCACGTGGTGCATTCCGACGAAGCCCAGAAAAGATTCCTGCGCGAAGTGGAAGCAGCGGCGCGGCTCAACCATCCCAATATCGTCACGGCCTACGATGCCGATGAGGCGGAGCAGGTGCATTTCTTCGTCATGCAGTATGTCGAAGGAAGCGACCTGGCCCACTACGTGCGCCGCTGCGGCCGGCTTTCGCTGCGCCACGCTCTGGACTACACGCTGCAGGCGGCCCGCGGCCTGCACTACGCGCACCAGAAAGGCGTGGTGCATCGCGATATCAAACCCGGCAACCTGCTCTTGGATACCGAGGGCGTGGTCCGCGTGCTGGACATGGGGTTGGCGCGGCTGGAGCACAGCGAGGGCGACCAGAGCGTGTTTCAGACCAAGGAAGAGCTCACCGGCACGGGCCGCGTGATCGGAACGGTCGATTACATGGCGCCGGAGCAAACATTCGATGCGCGGCATGCCGATCGGCGGGCAGATATCTACAGCCTCGGATGCACGCTCTACTTTCTGCTCATCGGTCGCAGCCCCGTGCCGGACGGATCGTTGACCGAGAAGTTGCTGTGGCACGAGAGCGGCCCGCCGCCGACGCTGTTGGAAGCGCGGCCCGACGCTCCGCCGGAGTTGAATGTCGTCTTCCGCCGCATGATGGCGCGCAAGCCGCAGGATCGCTACGCCACGCTGGCCGAGGCGATTGTCGAGCTGGAAATGTGCCTGGGGCGGGTCGCCGGCGTCAACGATGACACGCTGGATCAGCGTCCCAAAAACGTCCTGCCGTCGGAACTCGATACCGTGGCCGTGGTCATTCCCGAGATCGTGTCGGAGAGCTTCTCGCCGCAAAGCCCCGCGGTCTCGCACGAACAGCAGCAGCCCGCTTCGGCGGAGACGCATCGTGGCCAGACGCGGCCCGATGCCACACTGGTAGACCCGGCCTCGCACTCGGTCAACAAAGTGCATGCCCGCCGCCGCGAGCAGGTGATGGTCTTGCCCGCCGTGGCGATCGGCGTGTGCCTGGTGGGCATCCTGGTTTTATGCATGACGTTGTACGTCGATCGGGGCCGCTCCGTGCGATCGGGCTGGAACGAATACGTCAAAGGGCAGTTGGAGAAACTGCTGATCCACGGCGTGCAAAAGCCCGATGGCCGGCAACTGTACACGGAAATTGATACAGCCCTGGAGACGGATCACGAGGGCGATTGGAAAGTGGGCGCCGGGCTGACGCTCGACAAGCAACCGTATGCCTTCTCGGTGCGCGGCTCCAAGCTGGAGATTAAACCGCTGTCCCGCGCCGCGGCCCTGGAGAGCGATCTGCGCGAGATGAGCGTACAGTCGTCGCTCGACAATTCGTTCCCGCATCGCTCGCAGATGCTGCTGATGCTCTCCAAGCCGGAGCTGCGCGTGACGACATTAGCAGACGGCACGCAGCGTCTGCAAGGGACGGTCTTTTGCAGCGCCTCGGCCCAGAAGGTGGTCGAAGACGTGGCCCTGATCATCGAGCGTCGCACGCAACAGGGGCGGCAAGTCCACACGCAGTCGATGTATCAGCACTTGAATTGGCGACGACTCCGCAGCGGCAGTCAATATATCGATGTCGCCGCACCCAGCCCCCCACCCGCCGCGGGCGAGGAACTGCATCTGGTGATGATCGCCTTTCTGCAAGAACCCAAACCCAGCCTGTACCGGGTTAGCAACGAACCTGCATGTGTGCTCGGGCCGGCGACAGCATCTCCTTGAATGGTCTACTCGCCGGAGACCTACTTTCAGTCCGCGTTCCGAGTGCAGTCGCCGTGGTCCGTCAAGAACCCCAATGGCGATAACCCGAACGAGGAGGAGATCGTCAAGCCCATCTGCTTTGTCTTCGACTTCGCACCCACGCGCGCGATGCGCCAACTCTCCGAGTACGCGATCGGGCTCTTGGGTTGGCCACGGATGAACACAGATCAACACAGAGGGAAGAACGAACGGTCCGAGGGTTGGTTGGTTCGTTCTCGCCACCTCGCTCGGTTCAGGAACTACTTCGCGTACTTCTCGCCTTCGCGGTGGACCGTAGGGCTCCTCCGTCCGACGAGACCAACCGCGAAGAAAGGCACGGCGTGATAGTTCAGCCAGCCTTGAACAACCTGACGCAACCAACGTCCCGTCTCGCCCAGAGGGCGGTGCATCTTCTTACGGAGGTCTTCGCTGATCTTATGGAGCGTCGCCCGCAGGCGTTTGCTGCTGCTGTAGCGATGGACCGTGAACCGGCCATGAGTCCGAGTCTTGGCGACCACATGAGTGAAGCCTAGAAAATCGAACGTCTCTGGTCGGCCTTCGCCCCGCCGTTCTCGTCGCCCGGCCGCATAACGGCCAAACTCGATCAGACGGGTTTTCTCGGGGTGGAGCTGCAAACCGAACTTGGCAAAGCGTTCCTGGAGTGCTTCCAGACACGCTTGCGCCTCGCTGAGGTGTTGAAACCCCATCACAAAGTCATCCGCGTACCGCACAACAATAACATCTCCCACGCAGCGATTCTTCCGCCACCATTCAATCCAGAGGTCGAGCACGTAGTGCAGGAACACATTCGCCAGGAGCGGTGAAATGACCGCCCCTTGCGGCGTCCCCACCGTGGTCGTCGACCATTCGCCGTCTTCGCTGACCCCGGCTCGAAGCCACTTGCGGATCAATCGAAGCAGCCGGCGATCACCGATCCGATGCTCCAGAAACTTGATCAACCATCCGTGATCGATCGCGTCAATTGGCCCGGTAGGCTCCCCGGTGAATCTAAACCGGTTTATCCCGACGCTCCCGAATGCTACGAATCCGCTGTGAGGAGGGGAGTCGGTCGGCGTGTCAAAGTTGGGGGTGGTCGCCGGGTGTGATCATCGGCATTCGCCTCGGCACCCGCAGACTCCGAATACGCCGTGGGCTAAACTGCGGCCATGCTTGTCGGCCCCATCTTCGCGCTCGAAACGGTCACCAGCGTTCGCCGTCCCCGTTATTTTCTCGTAAGGGTGCTGTACGCGGCCGGGCTGCTCGTGGCGCTGTGCATCGTCTACAGCATTTGGACCGAGTCCGGTCGCGCGCTGACGGTGCATGACTTCGCCGAGTTCGGCGCGACGTTCTTCCAGAGCTTCGCCGCGCTACAACTGCTGCTGGTCGTGTGCGTCGGTCCGGGATTAGTAGGCGGCACCATCGCCCAGGAACGTGAGCGGCGGACGATTGAGTATCTGTTTGCCACCGATCTATCGAACAGCGAGATTGTGCTCGGGAAACTCTCGGCCCGGCTGATGCTGTTGCTGTATCTGGTGCTGGTCGGACTGCCTGTTCTTGCCATCACCATGCTGATGGGCGGAATCTCGCCGGCCCGATTGATCCTGGTGTTCCTGATGACCGCCAGCAGCATGGTGATGGTCACGGGCATCTCGATGGCCATCTCCGTCTGGACGCCGCGGGCGCGCGAGGCCGTCACCCGCAGCTATGTCATTCTGCTGGCGCTGTTCGGACTGCCGCCGGTGATCACGATGGCCCGCAGCATGGTTCCGATGTGGCTGGATGTTGTCTTGAGTCCGCTGGTGAGCGCGGGGCTGAGAGTGAATCCCTTCTGGAGGCTTGCGACGCTGGGAATTGCCGATCCGGTGGGATTGTCGGGGGTCTGGTCGGCGATCTCAACGCTCGTATTGATGCAACTGGCCATCGGAGCGCTTTGTTTGGCAGCAGCCGTGTGGGGTGTCCGCCGCGTCCACCTTAAATCTGCCGGCGTTTCGAAGAAGACGTCCCGACTGAGCTGGCCGCAATTCTCTCGGCCCAAGATCGATCGGTTTCCGATGCTCTGGAAGGAGCTGTTTGCGGAGCAAGTCGTGCCCAAGATCGGCATCTTCGGCCGGCTGGTGGTGCTGTTCATCGCCTGTGGAATTCTGGTCCCCACGGCGATGAACTTCTACACGATGACCGCAAACTCTCTCGTGACGGAGTTTCTGTTCTTTGCAGTCGCGATGGGCACGGTCGTTGGTTGCGGCGGCTTGCTGCTGATTGCGGCCCGCGCGGCCAGCTCCGTTACTTCCGAGAAAGAACGCGACACGTGGACCACGCTGCTTTCCACGCCGTTGGAACCTGCGGAAATAGTGCTCGCCAAAGTGCTGGGCAATCTGTACGCGGCCCGGCTGGTGTTCGTCTTGCTGGCCGTGATCTGGGGTCTGGCGATTGTGCGCGATCCGGATTTTCTGTGGGGAGCGATCGGCAGCGGCCTGGTCCTGCTGCTGGGCGCGCTGTGCGTCAGCCTGATGGGGGTGATCTTCTCCCTATGGTGCAGCACGTCCCAGCGGGCGATGGCGGGCACGATCACCGTGCTGGCGTTTATGGGCGGGGGCTACCTGGTCTGCTGTCTGCCCTTTATGATCAGCAACCGCGCGTTCGAGGAAATTGTGCTCGCGTTCTGCGTTCCGTTTCTAATTGCGATGCCCGCCGTGGCGGCCGTGGAACCGATACCGCCGGGAGAGGGCGCAATGATTGCCGCCTTTGTCATCGGCATCCTGGGCTACAGCGTACTTACGGTGGTTCTTTGGATGTTAGCTGTCGCGAGTTTTGATCAGCTTGCCGGCCGCACGTCCGGCATCGACACTTTCTTCCGCCGCTCGACTCCTTAGCGTCGCAAGTTCGGCA
>JBGTDH010000391.1:0-4253 GCA_041748435.1 Pirellulales bacterium | reverse complement strand
CCTGCAGGTCGCGCTGATCGACCAGATCTCGCGGCTCAAAGACGAGCTGCGGCGGCGCGGTGGCGGCGGGATAGGAGACCAGGGCCTGGACCGCACTGGCTGCCATGCAAGATCGCGATTCCAGCACTTCGATGCCCAACTGCACCGCCAGGCGGCGGTAGCCAGGGGGAGCCGTCTTACGTCGCCAGAGCCGATCAAGGGGTTGCATCATGGTGTCACCGTGGGGACGGGAGTGGCGTTGCCCTGCGTGTTGGAAGGAAGATCGGACGCCAGCCATTCGCTCGTGTCGCGCTGATTCTGGAGTGTTGACAACGCCTGGCTGGCCTGGATCGCTGCGGCGACATCGAGCCCTAAACCGGCCGCTTCCTGCAGCGCGGCGATGGCCGATGCTTCGGATTGAGCCGCCAGTCGCTTGGAGTCGATGTCCGACGACCGCCGCAGATCGAGCGCAATCGAAGCCAGCTCCTCCGCTGCCGCGACCAATCGCCGCGCATCGGTGCGGCATAACTCCCGGCGGGCCTGGGCAGCCTCGAGGGCCTGCGCGGGACGGCCCTGCTGGCGAAGCAGCCGGCCGTAATTGAAGTAGTGCCGCGCGAGCAGCTCGCGATACCGCGCGGATTGCGGCGAGCGCAGACTGGCGGACTTTTGCTGTTCGATGGCGGCGACATAAGCAGCGGCCGCCTCGTCCGGGCGATCGGCTGCCTCCAGCGTCATGGCGAGGTTGTTGCAGACGCCCCCCAGACTGCTCGCGTCGCCGGGCGATCGGGCCGACGTTTCCAGCAGAGGCGCCAGCCAGCGTTGGGCGCTGCGGAACGCGTGCTCCGCATCGGCGAGCGATCCGGCACTCTTCTGCACCATGCCCAGGTTGTTGTAGATAATCGCCAGCTCGCGGGCCGGCGCGGGGTTCTGCGGATGCAAAAGGGCGATGCGCTCCAGGGCGACGATCGCCTCCTGGAGCATCGGCACCGCCGTTTGGCCATCCCCCTGACGGGCCTGAAACGAACCGTAGTTTGCGCGGGCCTGCGCCAACTCGTGCTGATGCGTTTCGTTCGTAGGCGCAACGGCGATCAGCCGCTCATGCGTTCGCACGGCTTCCTCGTAGCACGCGGCTGCGCGCTTCGCATCTCCGTCTGCGTACAGAAAGGAGAGGTTGTCCAGCGTCGCCGCCAACTCGCGCAATGCCTGCTCATCGTCGGGGCGTTCTTGCAGCGCTTCGGTCTGAAGCCGCCGGGCTTCGAGGAACGATTGTTCCGCTTGTTGCCGCTCGCCGTTCTGATTCTGCAACACGCCCAGATGGTGCGTGGCGAGCGCGAGCTGCGCTCGATAACGCTGGAAGTTCTCGTGGGCTTCCGCCAAAGCCCGCTCGGTGTGCCCCTTCTCGCGCGCCAGCAGCAGCGTGGCGATCGATAACCCAATCACCCCCAAAACCAATGCCCCGGCCGTGCCGGCCACCAGCCGCTTATGGCGACGCATCCACTTCACGGCTCGCTCCGGCGCCGTGGGACGACGGGCGAGCGTCGGTTGCCCATTCAAGAAACGCGCCAGATCTTCTGCCATCTCCTGGGCCGTGGCATAACGCTCGGAGGGGTCCTTGCCGATCGCCTTTTGGATAATGGTTTCCAGATCGACCGGGATCTTGGGATTCCACAGCCGCAGGGGATAAGGCTCGTTACGCTCCACTTCCCGGCAAATGGCCACGGTTTCCGTGCCGCGAATGGCGTGATGCAGCGTGAGCAACTCGTACAGCGTGATCCCTAGAGAATAGATGTCGGTGCGATGATCGACCAGCTTGCCTTGCCCGTGCATCTGCTCGGGGCTCATGTACCGGATGGTGCCCAGCACATCACCGGGACCCGTGAGATTGGTCTCCCAGCGGCAGCGTGCCAGGCCGAAATCAGTGATCCACAACTTGGAATCGGCATCGAGCAACAGGTTGGAGGGCTTGATATCGCGATGCACGATGCCCGACTCGTGCGCGGCATGCAGCGCCTCGGCGGCCTGCCGGCCCAGGCGCGCGATGGTGTGGAAATACGCGAGCGATCCGCGGGAGTGGGCCGTGGCCAACGGTGCAAGCGTCTCGGCATTGGCATTCGCCTGCGCCACGCTCTGCGGGCCGGCTTCGCGCAGCCCGGCGATCGCCCGATCCAGAGGCTGTCCTTCGATAAACTGCATGGCGTAGTAATGCGCCCCGCGCTCTACGCCCACCGCATACACCGGCACGATGTGGGCGTGCTGCAATTGCGCGGCGGCACGGGCTTCATTTCGGAACCGCGTAATCTGCTTGGAATCGAGCAAGGCGGCAAAGGGCAGCACCTTGAGGGCCACGCGGCGATCGAGCGAGATTTGCCAAGCTTCGTAGACCACGCCCATGCCGCCGCGGCCAATTTCGCGGACGATGCGAAAATCTCCGACTTGCTTGTGCGGGGGCGCATCGTCTTCCGCCACGCCGCACGAGGTCGGCGGCGCATCGGCACAGAAGCCGGCCGCGGCATCCTTGAGGAAATCGAGACTCTCCAGATAGGGAGTCAGCCGCGACGCCAGGTGCGGATGCTGTTGCACCAAGCGGTCCCGGTCGGGGGCGTGTCCCTCTTCCAGGCCGCGAAGGTAAGCATCCAACAACTCGGTCAGTTGCGCCTGATCGGAGGGAGAGAGTCCCTCAAATTGAGACAAATCCTCTGAGTTCAAGCCAATTCCTCGCAGCTCTGTTCCATCTGCTCCCGTAACCGCTTCATGGCCCGCAGCCACAGCATGCGCACCGCGCCGCTGTTTCGCTCCGTGCGAGTGGCAATTTCCTCGAACGACAACCCCTGCAGATTCCGCAGCACAATCACCTCGCGGTACTGCGGAGGCATCTGCGCCAATTGATTGGCCAGCACCACCGAGCGTTCCCGCTGCATCAGGTGGGCACTGGGCGTGGGTCCGGAATCGGCGAACACGGCTTCCGCCAGGTTGGCGGCCGAGCGGTCCAATGCGTCGCCCATCTCCTCGAACGATACTTCACGGCGCACGCCGCGCTTCCCTGCCAGGACGTGCTGCTGCACCATCACGTGCAGCCGGTTGATCAGGATTTGCCGCAGCCAGGCCAAGAGTTGCCGCTCCGTCGCCCCGCGGAACTGGCCGAAGTCTCGATACGCGCCGAGCATCGTATCCTGCACCAGGTCCGAAGGGCTCACGCGCACGCGCAGCCGCGGCTCGATCTGCATTGAAGCCAGCAGCGTCAGGTAGTTGCGATACGATTCCAGCAACTCCCCCACGGCCGCCGTCCCGCCGCGACGCGCCTCCTCGATAAAGGGCTGGCGGGAATCGCCCCCCTCCAACATTGAGGTCGACGCACTGTCCCGCAACATGGCGATTCTCGGGTTCATGTCTTTACGGGATGATTGCCACGCGGAATTGTCACGGCATGTTCTTCCGTGTGGTGTTCGACCGGATGTGCGAGGCGAGATCGCTAGAAGTGCAACTCCACCAATCCCTTATAACAGTGGGCGGTGAAGCCTCGCAAGGAGTATTACGCGGCCCCGCGATTTATGCGTTCCAGAGCTGCGCGAAGTCTGTCGGGCTCAAGTCGATGTCGCGAAGGATCTTCCGGAGCGTTCCCGTTTTGAGTGATCGATTTCCATGCACGGGTACGGTCGTGTAGACATCGCCGCGCTGGACGACGTGATGACTGCCGCGTACGCGGACGACCGTGAATCCTTGACGCTGCAAGAAATCCACCATGTCCTTGCCGGAGGGACGGGGCAGCCTAGCCATTCGCAAGTTCGGCGAAGTCTAAGTCGACATCGCGCATGACCGGGCGTGGCCGAACGCGAGCAAGTGCGTCGTCCAGGCCAACGGCCTCAATGAAGGCGCGAAGGGCTTCCTTGAGGTCCTCAATGGCCTCGTCCTCCGTCTCGCCTTCGCCGTAGGCGGGAATGTCCGGCACGCAGGCGGTAAAACCGCCCTGCTCGGGATCGGGAATGAGTTCGACGGTGATTGGCATGCGCGGAACTCCCATGGCCCTTGTAGTGTACCACCGAATCAAAGGGCGGTGAAGCGCCGTGTGGGGACAAGCTTGTCAACAAAAAAGGGAACCGTCGCGAACTTGTCGCGACGGTTCCCCCCGCTCCCCCCTCGAGATGTTCTAGCGTTTGACGGTCGTTCGCGTTGGCTGGCTCACAATTCTCACCGTCGAGCCGCTCGACTTAGGCGCGGGCTTTTCTGCCACCACGGTCGCCTTGTTCGTGGTCTTCTCGGCCACAATCGCTCCTGCC
>JBGTDH010000390.1:0-2143 GCA_041748435.1 Pirellulales bacterium | reverse complement strand
CGGCAGCCGCCTTGCGGCCTCGCGATACTCCTAGCTCGCCAGGAACCCAAAGACGCAGAAACCGGCGAAGGCAAGGAGCGCCAGTGCGGTGATGATTCGTGTGAATGTCTGCATGGTTATCAGCGCATGGTCAGGCCGGGTGGGCTGTCTGACCGCGAACCAATACACCCAGCCAATCAGAAGCAGCTGCAGGGGGATGCGAACCAGGAGGTAAACCGGTCCGGCGGCGTGTCCGCCAACATCAATCCGCTGCCAGGCGGCGGAAATGTTGGAGGGCAGAATCAAGAGCAGGAAAACACACAACGCCCAGCCGACGTACCGCGACAGCGGGGTGAAGAGAATGGCCACGGCCGCAAGCAACTCGAAGACCCCTGTGAGATACACCAACGGGAGGCGCCCGGGCACCCAGGCTGGAAGCATCTGGGCGATCGCAGCCGTCTTGATGAAATGCCCGACCCCCGTAAACGCGAAAACGAGCGCGACACCCACCCGCCCCCGGAGCGCTTCCGGCACGTGGGCAAACGTCAGGAGCCAGTAGGGCAGCAGGAGCAACGCAAGGATAATCACGATGTTCAGCATGATGCGAAGCGGCCTAACGAGAACAAGGTTGAGCGATTTGTTAGGTGTTTGATCTGTTCCTGGGCGACTTCTGGTAGAAGTAAACAAGAAGAGCCCCTGCGAAAACTACGGCAACAACGAGCTCGGCGAAGTGTAACGCCGATGAGACGTTGAAATAGAAGGCCATGCTGCGTTGAGCTTCTTCTGCAGTGCGGGCAATCTTCTTCGAGACCAGGGGAATACCAACAGCTTGACTCGAAACGATTCGCATCGCGGACGAGATGGCCAGCCAGGCGCCGGCCAGCAACTGCAGCCAAAATGTCTGAACCGTGCGCTCCTGTCGCCGCAAGAGGATCATTGCGAAGAGAAGCAACACCATCGGCAGAACGCCACAGGTGATCGTCACCAACTCGGTGAGGCGATGGAGTTGTTCCGCGTCCACTTTTACGCCTAACGAGACCGAAGCTCAACGACCGCTGGCAAGAATGGAGCATCACGCACCTTCATATCGTCATTGTGAATCCGCCATCCGGCGTCAGGGTGGTGCCAGTGATGTAGCTGGCCTCATCGGAGCAGAGGAAGAGGATGGATCGAGCAATCTCCTCCGGACGACCCGCGCGCCGAAGATGCACCCGTGGGAGCACCCCATCGTCGTACACTTCGTCGCCGAGAATCTTTCGCCCCCGGCGATGCATCGGCGTCTCGATGAATCCAGGACAGACCAGGTTTACCCTTATCCCCTGGGGCGCCAGCTCCGCGGATACACTTGTCGTCAGCCCGATCAGGCCGTGCTTTGAGGTGACATAGGCCGAACCGGTCGGGAAGCCGAGGAAAGAATTGACCGAGCCGATGTTGACGATGGCGCCGCCGTGTCCACCCTCGAGCATGGCTCTGGCCTCGTACTTCAGGCAGAGATAGGTGCCTTTCAGGTTGATGCCTAGCACTCGGTCCCATTCCTCCTCAGCCAGATCAGTAATTCCACTCCACTGCCCCTCGATCCCAGCGTTGTTGACCGCGTAGTCGAGACGGCCAAACGCCTCCATCGCGTGGGCCACCATCCGCTCCACGTCCTTCGCCACGGACACATCGGTCTTGATGGCGGTTGCTTTCCCTCCCCGAGCTTCGATCTCGGCCACCAGCGACACCAGCTCATCTTCCCGCCGTGCGGCCAGCACCACCCTTGCGCCCTTTGCCGCGAACGCCTCGGCCGTTGACCGCCCAATCCCACTGCTAGCTCCGGTTATCAGTGCAACTTTGTCATTCATAGATCAGACATCTAAATCCACTTCTCTTCCCATGAACCTGTCCGCCTACCGAGAACAAGATGAGCGACGGCGGACGAGGGCGCGCGTCGCTCGGAGTGGGAGTGTGGAAATCATCTTAAAAAGTGGAGCGTGCAGCGGTCCGCCGTTCGCTCCATCGCATGGTTAGGTGTCATGTTTCAGGACGTTGTCCGCATCGGAAGGGTAAGGCAGGATGGTGGTGGATCAATACTCAACCCAACGCTTTTGCCCACGGCCACCATGCACGCTAATGCTACTCTGACTCCTCTCACCCGAGCCCAAATGGCTCTCCAACACTCGCA
>JBGTDH010000389.1:0-4279 GCA_041748435.1 Pirellulales bacterium | reverse complement strand
ATCTGTGTGCATCCGTGTTTATCTGTGGCCAATTCGTCCGCGGCTCGATTGAAGGAGGCTTACGCGTCGGCGGCCTTCGGCTGGCTTTTTCGCCGCGCCTCGTGGTTGCGGTCGTGGGCGGCGCGCTCCAGCATATTTGCCACAGATAAACACGGATGAACACAGATGGGAGGAGGAAGCTGAAACAGGCATGACGAAGCAATGTCTGATCTGTGTGCATCCGTGTTCATCTGTGGCCAATTCGTCCGCGACTCGATTGCACGGCACGTTGCCTTTCCTGGTAACGCCTTAGATCAACGCGGTTCTTGCTAACACCCCTTACGGCTCTTCCAGGCCGATGGCGTAGAGCGCCGATTCGCCGAGGGCGCGATTGAGCGTCACATGGCGAGCGCCACGCCTCTTAATCGATTGGTGAAGCCCATCATTGCCTCGATAAGCAGCATAGCCCGTAAGCATTCTGGGCAGCGACGTCGCGCAGCGGCCCGCCGAACTCTGGCAACATGCTATCACAAGTTGTGGCCAGTTCGCGACTTCGGCCTCGACTCCCTCCTCGACCAAAGTCCCTGGCATTCAACTTGCTTTGACTTGCCGCGAGTGCTGTTGAGGGGGCCGTGGCGGCGGTCTGCTTGATCTCCAAGAGAAAGACCGCGCCATGATTTCGCAAGGGAAGGCGGAACGGATTCGCCTGTTGGATTTCTCGTCGCCCCCCATGCGGGCTTTCCACATGACGTGGATCGCCTTCTTTCTCTGCTTCTTTGCCTGGTTCGGCATCGCCCCGCTGATGAGCGTGGTCCGCGATGAACTGTCGCTCACCAGGGACCAGATCGGCTGGTGCATCATCGGCTCCGTCGCCGTGACGGTCATCGACCGCTTGCTGGCGGGCTTGCTTTGCGATCGGATCGGCCCGCGAATCACGTACTCCGCGCTGCTAGTGCTCGGATCGTTGCCCGTGATGGGCATTGGCTTCTCCTACGACTTCACCTCGTTCCTGCTGTTTCGCGTGGCGATTGGTGTGATCGGCGCGTCGTTTGTCATTACGCAATACCACACGACTCAGATGTTCGCCCCGCGTTGCGTCGGCACGGCCAACGCCACCACGGCCGGCTGGGGGTATTTTGGCGGCGGCGTCTCGCATCTGGCCATGCCCCTGGTGTTCGCCTTGTTTGCCGTCACCCTGGGATTCACGCCCGCGGCTAGTTGGCGCGCGGCGATGGTGGTGGCCGGTGTGGTTTGCTTGCTGGCCGGCGTGGCCTACTACTTCCTGACGCAAGACACGCCCGAGGGGAACTTCCGCGAGCTGCGGGCCGCCGGTCGCATGCCTCCCAAGAAGCAAGTCAGCGGGACGTTTATGGAGGCCTGCCGCGACTTCCGCGTGTGGGTCCTGTTCCTGGCTTACGGTTTATGCTTTGGCATCGAGCTCACGATCGACAACGTGGCGGCCATGTACTTCCTCGATTACTTCGACGAGCTCAAACAGATGGACAGCGTCAAAGCCTTAGGCATCGCCGGGCTGTGCGCCAGCGTGTTCGGCGGCATGAGCTTCTTCGCCCGGCCGCTGGGCGGCATTGTGGCAGATCGCTGGGGCGAGCGGTGGGGCTTCGGCGGGCGCGTGAAATGGTTGTTTCTGGTGCTGTTCTGCGAAGGCATTCTGCTGATGCTCTTCTCGCGGATGCGCGGCCTGTACGCCTCGATTCCCGCGCTCATGATCTGCGGCCTGTTTGTGCATATGGCGGCCGGGGCCACGTTTGCCGTGGTGCCGTTTGTGAATCGCCGCGCACTGGGCTCGGTGGCCGGCATTGTCGGCGCGGGAGGCAACGCGGGCGCAGTGCTCTCCGGGTTCTTGTTCAAGACCGAGGCCCTGTCGTGGCCGGCGGCTTTGTTTGTTCTTGGAGCTGTGGTCACGCTCGGTTCGTTTGCAAGTCTCTTGGTGGGAGAGCGAAGCACGGCCGATGCGCCCGAACACGCGGCGGCCCCTACCGGTGCTCTGGCGGAGGCAGCCGTTTAGGCAAGGAGATTCATGCAACTTAATGGTCATCCGCATCCCGCCGTTTCTAACGGAGCGCCGCGGCCGAAAACCGTGGTGGTGATCGGCAACGGCATGGTGGGGCAGCGGTTCTGCGAGAAGCTGGTTGAGTTTGATACGCTGCGTCAGTTTCGCATTGTCACGTTCTGCGAAGAGCCGCGGGCTGCGTACGACCGCGTCGGCCTGACCTCGTTCTTTGCCCATCGCGATGCGCAGAAACTGATGCTGGCCCGCCTGGATTGGTATCGCGAGCAAAATGTGGAGCTGCACATCGGCGATCGGGCCACCACGATCGACCGCGCGCAGCGCCTTGTGCGTTCCGACAAAGGCGTGCAAATCCACTACGACGCCGTTGTGCTGGCGACCGGCTCGATTCCCTTCGTGCCGCCGGTGCCCGGTATTCAGCGTCCGGGCGTATTCGTCTATCGCACGATCGAAGACCTGCAGCACATTATCGACTACGCGCAGACGTCCAAACGTTGCGCGGTTATCGGCGGTGGGCTGTTGGGGTTGGAAGCCGCCAAGGCGGCCTTCGATCTGGGACTCGACACGCACGTGGTGGAGTTCAGCCCGCGCTTGATGCCGCGGCAGATCGACGAGGCCGGTTCGCGCGTGCTCGTGAGAAAAATTGAATCGCTGGGCGTAACCGTTCATCTGAACAAGTCAACTAAAGAAGTCCACGGCACAGGCAAGGTCGAACGGATGGAGTTCACCGACGGCCAATCGCTGGACGTGGACATGATCATCGTCTCGGCCGGCATCCGCCCTCGGGACGATCTGGCCAAGGCCAGCGGCATCGAGGTCGGCCAGCGCGGCGGCATCGCCGTGAACGATCGGCTGCAAACGTCCGATCCCGCGATCTTTGGCATCGGCGAATGTGCCTTGCACCGCGGCATGGTCTACGGGCTGGTGGCCCCCGGCTACGAAATGGCCGAGATTGTGGCCGCCAATCTGTTGGGCGGCGACCGGAATTTTTCTGGGACCGATCTGTCCACCAAGCTCAAACTGATGGGCTGCGATGTAGCCTCCTTCGGCGATTACGAGGCCCCGGCAGAGCGGGCCGTGCCGCTGGTGTTCGAAGATCCCTTCACCAACGTCTACAAGAAGCTGCTGTTCAATCCTGAGGGCACGCGTCTGCTGGGTGGCATTCTCGTGGGAGACGCGGCCGACTACGGCACGTATTCCATGCTGGCCAAGACGGGCGCCGCCATCCCATGCCGTCCGCACGAGCTGCTTGTCGGCAAGACCAATGGGGCGGCCTTGTGCGGCGTCGATTCGATGCCGGACGAGGCGCAGGTCTGCTCCTGCAACAACGTCAGCAAGGGCCGCATCTGCGAGGTCATTCGCGAGCAGAATCTCGAATCGGTGGCCGAGGTAAAGATCTGCACGCGCGCCGGCACGGGCTGCGGCGGGTGCTTGCCGCTGGTGACCGATCTCTTTCAGGCCGAGTTGAAAAAGGCCGGCAAACAGGTGACGAATCACCTCTGCGAGCACTTCGCGCTTTCCCGCACGGAACTGTTCGCGCTGGTCAAACTCAAGCAACATCGCACCTACGCTGATGTGTTGAAGAACCATGGCCGCGGCCTGGGATGCGAGATATGCAAGCCGGCCGTCACGTCGATCCTGGCCAGCTTGTGGAACGAGAATGTGCTGGCGCCGGAACATCAGACGTTGCAGGACACCAACGATCGGTTCCTGGCCAACATGCAGCGCGGCGGATTGTACTCCGTCGTGCCGCGCGTCCCCGGCGGAGAGATCACGCCCGAAAAGCTGATCGTGCTGGGCAAGATCGCTCAGGATTATGGACTGTACACCAAGATCACCGGCGGGCAGCGCATCGATCTGTTCGGCGCGCAGGTGCAAGATCTGCCCGATATCTGGGAGCGCCTCGTCATCGCCGGGTTCGAGAGTGGCCACGCCTACGGCAAGGCGCTGCGGACCGTGAAAAGCTGCGTCGGCACCACGTGGGGCCGCTACGGCGTGCAAGATTCGGTCGGTTTCGCCATTCGCGTGGAGAACCGTTACAAGGGCATCCGCGCTCCCCACAAGATCAAGATGGCGGTTTCCGGCTGCGTGCGCGAATGTGCGGAGGCGCAAGGCAAAGACGTGGGCCTCGTGGCCACCGAGCAGGGTTACAACCTCTACGTCTGCGGCAACGGCGGCGCCAAGCCGCGGCATGCGGAGCTGCTGGCCACTGATCTCGACGAAGAGACCGCGCTGCGATACATCGACCGTTTCCTGGCGTACTATATTTCC
>JBGTDH010000388.1:0-2986 GCA_041748435.1 Pirellulales bacterium | reverse complement strand
GATCAGGTGCAGCACATCGAGGTCTGCCGGGACATTGCGGCCAGCTTCAATCACTTGTACGGCGACACCTTTATCATGCCGCAGCCCAAGGTGCTGGCAGAATCGGCCAAGGTTCCCGGGACCGATGGCGAGAAGATGTCCAAGAGCTACAACAACACGCTCGAGCTGTTCGAAGATCCCAAAGCGCAGTGTAAGAAGATCATGCGTATCACGACCGACTCCCGGCCGATGGAAGACCCCAAGGAGCCGGAGGGGGACCACCTCTATCAACTGTATTCCCTCCTGGCGACCGATGCCGAGCGCGAGACGATGGCGGCCCTCTATCGCCGCGGCGGGTTCGGCTATGGCGAGGTGAAGAAGGCCCTGGCCGACGTGGCGGAGCGCTACTTCGCCGAACCGCGCGCTCGTCGCGCAGAGCTGGCGGCACATCCCGAGCGCGTCCAGGAGATTCTGGCCGATGGCGCCAGCCGGGCCCGTAAGAAAGCGGCCGAAGTGCTGACGCGGGCGCAGCGCGCCTGCGGCGTGAAGTGAGTGCCTGCCGCAATGTAGGCCGGTCTCTCCGAGACCGGCAGCGGGTTTCGGAGAACCCGCCTACATTACGCACCGGTGCAACCGAATCGTCCAACCGTCACTCGATCCAGGAGAAAATGCACTGGTGCATGCCACTGTCGGAATGGGCTACTGCAGGTTCGGCAGCGGCTGAATGGGCGGCACGACGAGCGTGGGCTGCGTCGGCGGCAGCGGCGTGAGGAGATTCGGCACGCGGGTGGTGCGGCGCAAGTCTTCGCCGCGTTGCAGCAACTGCTCGCCCTGGACGATCACTTGCGGAGAGAGTGTGAAATCCAAGCAGCGCTCGTCGCGAATCTCCCCTGGCACCACGTTCTCCGCAAAGAAGTCGATCGGAAAGTACTGATACCAGGGGGCCGGCACGGGCTGCAGCACTGTCAGCGTCTCGAAGCCGTCTTTCACCAGCCGAATCTGCCGCGTGCCGTAATAAATGAAATCGGTCGCTACGGGCGTGGTGCCAATCTCGTAATTGTCGACATACACCAGCGCCCCCGGCGGGTTGCTGCGAATCGTCAGCCGCCGCTGCACGCAGCCGATCTGGCACAGGCAGACCGCCAGCGCGGCCCACAATCCCAGCTTCGCCGATGTGCGAGGCAGCACGTGCATGCAGTTTCTCGAAGACGGTTCGCCCAGAACGGGCGGGACTATATCCAGCCCCCCGCCCGGTTTCCAGCCCGACCGCGCATGCCAGCAGTGCTACAGCATCTTCAACTCCCGCTCCCAGTGGCGATGTTGGCTGATCGCCTTGATAAAAGTGGCGGCCACTTTGCGCGCTGCGACGCCCTCTCCGATGGCGATCGCCGGGTCTTGGTCATCGATAGCACTTGAAACCCGCGTCTGCCGCAAGAAATCGGCCGCAGCTCCGATCGCCGCGATGGCCTTGCAATGCTTGCAGGCCTCTTCCACAAAGTCGATCGCACGCGGATTGGCGCTCAATGTCTCAACGCACGCCTCGCCGCCGGCCACAAACACGGCATCGAATAGCACGGAGGCCACCGTGGGCAGACTGAAGTCGACGGCCAGCTCCTGGCCATCTTCGCTGGTTGCCATTCCCCCGTGAGGAGCAACGATCTTTGCCAGTCCGCCCGCGGCGGTCACGGCCTCCTGGATGGTGCGCACACCCGCCGCGTCAAAACCGTCGGCCAGCAACACTGCCACCTTGGCGGTCTTCATTCCCGGCTTGGCGGATCGGACGATGCTCAGCGGCGCGGAATCCCGAGGTTGGCCGGTGAACTTCTTGGGCTGCAGCGGTTTGGCGTCAGCATCCGCTCCCACATTCCGATTAAGATAGCCCTCGATTCTCTTGGGGACCTTCATGCCCAAGCCCACCGCCACATCGTTGGCTAGCCCCTCGTTGATCTGCGCGAGGAAGTACAGCATTCGTTCGCGCACGGACTTGGCTTCGACCTTGCCCAGCTCGAAGCGCAGCGCGCCGACGATGTGCCGCTGCTCGATCTCGGCCTGGCTGTGGAAGAACATAGCCGCCTGGCTGAAATGGTCGGAGAAGCTGGGGCTGCGTGCGCGAATCTTCGCGGCGTCGATTCGCTCGTTGAATGAGGCAAAGCCTCCTTCGGCCATGCGGGCTTGATGCGGGTCGCCATTGCTCAGCGTGTTCGGATCGTACGCGGTCCGACCGCGGCTGATCATCTGACGCATGTGGCCATCGCGCTGGTTGTTGCGCAAGGGGCTGACCGGCCGATTGATCGGAATCTCATGGAAGTTCGGGCCCCCCAGCCGAATCAATTGCGTGTCCGTGTAGGAGAACAGCCGGCCTTGCAGCAGCGGATCGTTCGTGAAGTCGATGCCCGGCACGACGTGGCCGGTGTGAAAGGCCACCTGCTCGACCTCGGCGAAGAAGTTTTCCGGATTGCGGTCCAGGACCAATCTGCCGATCGGCTCGACGGGCACCAGCTCCTCGGGAATGATCTTGGTTGGATCGAGCAGATCGAAGTCGAACTTGTGCTCGTCCTTCTCGGCGACGATTTGCACGCCTACTTCCCACTCCGGGAAATTGCCCGTCTCAATCGCTTCCCACAAATCGCGGCGATGGAAATCGGGATCGGCGCCGGAGATGCGCAGGGCTTCGTCCCACAGCACCGACTTCATCCCCAGCGCCGGCTTGAGATGCCACTTGACGAAGCTGGACACGCCCTTGGCGGTGACCAGGCGGAAGGTATGCACGCCGAAACCCTCCATCATCCGGAAGCTGCGGGGGATCGCTCGGTCCGACATCACCCACATGATCATGTGGGCAGATTCGGGCGTCATGGAGATGAAGTCCCAGAACGTGTCGTGGGCGCTGGCCGCTTGCGGGATTTCGTTATGCGGCTCCGGCTTCACCGCGTGGATCAGATCGGGAAACTTGATCGCATCTTGGATGAAGAAGACGGGCATGTTGTTGCCCACCAGATCGAAGTTG
>JBGTDH010000387.1:0-8110 GCA_041748435.1 Pirellulales bacterium | reverse complement strand
CGCCTCGGCCCATCGTGTCATCACCGCCTCCTTGCCGAACGTCCACTTCCATCGCCCAACGCCTCGCACAGTCTAGCGCCCTCCCCCAAATTAACAATGGGTGCGCTAGACTAAATCAACACGCCGGCAAGCGAGGGATTTTCGGCGCGACAATACCGGAAAGTTCCGCGACCGCGCGAGTTGACTAAAACGTCGGCGCAGGTCCTCGGTTCGCGAAAAGAACGCCGAACGTCCCTCGCTTGCGCGTCGGGCTACGCTGCGCGAAGCCGGCCTACGGACTGAATTTCCTAGGGAGCGGGCCGATCCTGGATGCGGTACAGCGCATGCTCCGTGCGGATGAACAGCGCGCCGTCCACGGCGGCCGGAGAGGCCATGATCGTTCCCTCGAGCTGATTCCGCGCCACGATGTTGAGCTTATCCCCCGGCAGCATCACCGTAGTGCCGCCATCGCGATCGCAGAAGTAGATGTGTCCCGCCGCGTACAGCGGAGACGCCCAGTGTGCTCCCTGGATGCGTTCGCGATACACAAGTTTGCCGGTGTGGGCATCCAGACAGGTGACGATGCCGCCGTCGTCGCTGACCATGTAAACCTGATCGCCCACGACCAGCGGCGAAGGCGTTTTCGGGGCGCCGCGCTGCTCCCGCCACGCGATCTCCGGCTGGCCGCTTTCGTAGCGCACGGCCAGCAGCTCGGCCTGCATGAAGCTGGTGGAAAAGAACAGCAGCCCGTGCGCGGCCACGGGTCGCGGCGCGATCGAGAAGCCCAGCTTTCCGTAGGGCACCTTGAACAGCTCCTGGCCCGTGGCGGGATCGTAGCCGTAGAGCCAGTTGGCCCCGGGGGACATCACCACGCGGCGGCCGCCTTGCTGCACCACCAGCGGCGTGCCGTAAGATTTCTTCAACTGCGGGTTGGAATCCATCGTGCCGGTGCGAGCGGTCTTCCAGGCGGTCTTACCGGTGTCCTTATTGAGCGCGACGACGAACTGCAGATCGCTGCCATCGCAATGAAAGATCAGCAGGTTGCCCTCCATCACGGGCGTGCTGCCGGGTCCGTTCTCGTGCTGCACCTGATGCTCGCGATTGGTCCACAACACTTTCCCGGACTTTGTATCGAGGCACACCGTCCCCTCGGACCCGAAGTGGCAGTACAGCCGTCCCGGCTCGACCACCGGCGTGGGAGAGGCATAACTGTTCAGGCGATGCACCCACTGCGGCTCGCGGGCATGCAGCACCTTAATGTTATGCAGAATCTGGCCGTTCTCCTTATCCACACACACGGCGGAGAAGGTCACCGCGCCGGCCACATTCACCGGCTGCCCTCCCGTGTTGGCCTTGAGCCGCCGCTCGATGTTCTCGGGCGTATCGGGATGCTCCTCGGCCGTGGTCAGCCAGATCTCGCGACCCAGCATGACGGGCGAAGACCAGGCCTTGCCGGGAATCTTTGTCTTCCAGGCGATGTTCTCCGTCTCGCTCCAACGTGTGGGGGCATGCTGCGTCTCCGCAATTCCCTGCCCCGTCGGACCCCGCCACTGCGGCCAATCTTCGGCATGGGTAAACCCAGGGAGCACGAGCAGACACAGGCAGGACAAGCGAGCAGTAGGCATAGACATCCGCGGACAATCCTTGCAGGATAACTGACACCAACCCGACGCGTTAGCGAGGGACTGCGGCGGAAACGCGTCAATTCCGCGCTCCCTCGCTAACGCTTCGGGTTATTGTTAGGCACACTTCAGGCGGTTCTTCCGGGTGAAGCCGGTACTTCGAACTCGCGAACTCACTACTCTGGCAGCGGCTTGCCTTTGGTTTCCGGGGCGAAGGGGAGGACGACTAACCCCAGCAGAAAGACAGAGCACATGGTGACCGCCGCGTAGCGCCACGGCAACGGCTCCTGGTAACTGCCGTAGACATCATTCGAGAGCATGGTCAACAGCGGTGGCCCCAGGGCGGCCACAAAGCGCCCCACGTTGTAGCAGAACGAGGTGCCCGTGCTGCGCAAGCGCGTGGGGAACAACTCCGGGAAGTAAATCGCGTAGCCGCCGAACAGCGAGAGCTGGCAGAAGCCCATGATGGGGATCATCCAGAACACGTCGGTAAAGACTTCCGAGCCGCCGAAGAACGGCACCCAGGCGGGCAGAATGATGGTGCTGGCGTCGATAAACCAGAACACGTAAGCCGTGCTGAGCATGGCCAGCACAAAGCAGATGGCCAGCGTGAGTTTTCGCCCCAGGTGATGCGTGACCCGGCTGAAGGCATAGATGCCAAAGAAGCCTCCCAGGTTTTGCATCACCGAGGTGATGCCGACCCAGATGCCGATGCGTCCGCCAATTTCCTGCGCGCTCAGCCCTTGCGCTTCCATGTGCTTGCGGAAAACCGCTTGCAGCAAATCGAAACTGAAGAAGCCGATGCCCCATAGCCCGACAACACCGGAGAACGCCAGCAACATGCCCACAATCGCGTTTTTGCGCCACCGCGGATCGCCAAAGAGCTCGGAGTAAGAGCCGAGCTGTTTCTTATCGCCCGAGGCAATAGCCGCTTTCCACCGTTCCGGCTCTTTCAGCCGCCGACGGATGAAGATTGCCAGCAAGGCCGGAACTGTGCCGATGACGAACATGATGCGCCAGGGGTTGACCGGACCGTAGCCGAAGAAGTACAGGTCTTCGAAGTATTCGGCTCGTTCCAATCCTCCCAAAGCCATGCTGATAAAGGCCGCCGTGATGTTGCCCACCGCGGAGAGCGCTTGCAGCAGGCCCAAGGCAAAGGGGCGCGCGCGGTCGGGCATGACCTCGGCCACAAGCGCGACGCCCACGGCGAATTCGCCTCCCACGCCTAACCCCGTTAAGAATCGATAGAAGGCAAAATCCCAGAAGCCCACGGAGAGCGCGCTCAACCCGGTGCAAAGCGAGTAAATCAGAATGGTCCACAGCATGGTCTTGGCGCGGCCGATCCGATCTCCCAGCACGCCGAAGGCCAGCCCGCCCGTGGCCCAGCCGATCAAGAAGATGGAGGTGGCGGTTCCCGAGGCCTTGCGCACGGCCGCGGCATCCGGCGGCTTGCCATCGACGATCAGCAGCTCGCGCATTGCCGGCGTGCGGGCCAGGTTGAAAAGCTGCTGGTCCATCGTATCGAACAGCCAGCCCAGGGCCGCCACGATCAGCACGAACCAGTGATACCGGTTCAGCTCGCGCGTCCAGCGATAATTGGGATCCGACGGCGCATTGGAAGGGGTCGGCGAGAATTCACCCATGAGACGTTCAGGCGCAGGGCAAAGGAAGGCGGGAAGCTGCAAGCCAGCAACGAGACCCTTTCATAACCGCCCCGCTGCGGGATCGCAAGAGTTGGTCCCGTAAACGCGTAGGCGTCCGCCGTAGAAGTTGCTCGACAGCGAGCCAACCACCGTAGGGCACACCGGAGGCTTCCAGCGCATCGACCATCGCCAGAATCGCCTGATCGCTCGTCATCCGCGCGTCTCAATCCGCCGCACGGGGTCCAGACGCTCGCGCAAGATCTGCTGCACACGCTGCTCGTCGGCATCAGGGAACTGATGACGGATTCCCTCGCCATCACCCGGCATGCTCGGTTGAAAAGCGGTGCGCCCTCCAGCATCTTCTCCTCGCCGGAGTATTGCGCGCCTGGAGAACCCGCTCCCGGTACAGTTCGTCGACCATTTGGCGCGTGGGCTGTATGTCGCTGCTCTCGATGATCGGCTACTATTGTATTACAGCAGCGCGCAAAGGTGGTTGGCGGAAACAAGCCTGAGTCTTCCACCCATGGACGACCAAGTCGATCTCTTCCGTCGCAACATCCCGCGCGCGATCATCGATCTGATTCCCGCTTCGGTCGCCCGCGAGTGCCGCATCGTGCCGCTGGAACTCGATGCGTTCACCTTGGTCGTGGCGACCGTGGACGTGGAGGATCGCGAGAACATGGACAAGCTGCGGTTCATTCTCAACCGGGAAGTGCGGCTGGTCGCCGCCTCGCGCTCGGCAATCGACTATGCCATTGAGCGATACTATGCGTAGCGTCGGGTTGGTTTTGCCCCAGCCGCCGCGAGATTGTATCTTGCTGGGCGCAGTCGGTCACTCAGATCATCCGGGGAGGGAACCTCACATGGCAAGCTTCACGCCAACGCAGGGACGTTACCTGTCTTTCATTCACGCGTACACGGCTCTGCACGGCATGGCCCCGGCCGAGTCGGAGATTGCCGCCGCGCTTTGCGTGTCTCCCCCGTCGGTCAATCAGATGGTGATGATGCTGGAGCGCAAGAGCCTGATCTCGCGGCAGCCGGAGTTCCTCGCTCGGTGCGATTGCTCGTGCCCGACGCGGAAATTCCCTCCTGGCGCGGCAGCCGGGCGGGCATGCAGGCGTCGATTAAGCCCGCTGATGCGCCAGGCTCTCGGCCAGCGGTCGTGGTGGCTACGCCCCCCGTGAACCTCTACGTGCTCAATGTGTATCTCACGTCCGGGCCGCTGTCGCCCGACTTTCCCGCCAAGGAAGTTAGCCGCGTGATTGAAATCCGCGGCGACCAGACGCTCGATCAACTGCACAAGGCCATCTTCCAGGCCTTTGACCGCTGGGACGAGCACCTCTACGAGTTCCAGTTCGGCAAACGGCCCTTCGATCCTGGCGGACCCAACTATTCGATTCGCGATTCGGGCGATCCCTCGACGAGGAGCAAAGATCCTTACCACGTCACGGTCGAAGATGCCATGGGGCAGCGAGTCCGGGCCTTCGGCTACTGGTTCGATTTTGGCGACGACTGGTTTCACACGATCTTCGTGGAGCGGATCGAGACCGCTATCCCCACCGTCGCGTATCCGCGGGTCCGACGCCGCGTGGGCAAATCGCCGCCCCAATACTTCGAAGAAGTCCGCGCAAAACCGTCTCTCAAGGGCAAGGGCCAACGCACGCGCACGTCACGTTCTTAGACTGGTGTTTTCGCACAGGCCGCCCGAATCCTTAGGTCACGGCTCGGTTGGGTGGAAGCAGAATATCAACGCGAAGTCGCGAGGGCGCAGAGGCGCAAGAGCCGGACGACGCTGCACTCTTGGCTTCTGATTCTTTGCGCCCCTGCGCCTTGGCGTCCCTGCGTTAGATTCTTCCGACTGGGATGCACAGCGGGCGCACTCCCGCCCAGCCTTTTCGCCGGCCCCGGTTCTTGGGCTAAGCTGATCACCGTGGAACTCTATGATGACGCACAGCTACGGCCCTCGGTGGATGTTCTTTCAAACCCTCCGGCGCGCGCCCGATGGTGGTCAGGATGGCTGCTCGTGGTGGGAATGGTTGCGGTCGTCTATGCCCTGACCGAAAAGCCCTTGCTCGCCGTCTGCTTGCCCTATGCCTTGCGGCCTACCCGCCGCTGCGGGCAGGGCTCTGGATCGCGAAGCATGACCCTGTGCGCTCCAGGGCCTGGGTTTGTTAACGTTCTATCTGGCGACGGCGTGTTGGAGGGCAGCGGCTGCCGCGCTAATAACGGTCATCGCGATGATGGTCGTGGCGGCAGCGTTCGGCCAGGCCCCGAACATTGATCGCTTCCAGATCACCATGCTGACCTTGCTGGGCGGCGTGGTGTTTAGCACCCTGATCGGGATGGTTGGGACGCTGGCGGCACTCCGCAACCGCGTGCGGGGGTCTGGGTGCATCCGAAGATTCTGCGGGCAGCCGACCAAGACTTCTCGAAGGTCTCGATGCCCCGACGTTACTACGGATTCAATCATGCGATCTTCGTGGTAGGCACGTCGGTCATGTTTCCGATCCTGGCCGTGGCCACAGTGCTGGCAATTACCGTCTTCACCGTATAGGGTCCCAACGATGTTGACTTGGTTCAGATGCTGGTCATCTTCGGCATCTTCTTTGGCGGGCCCCTCTGCGCGTTGCCGATCTACGGCTGGTTGTCGCGACGCATCATTGCCAGCTCGCCCGCGGACTGCTGGCCGTAACCCGAACGCGTGAGCGAGGGCGTGCCGGAAAGTCGCGCGTTCGTGGGGAAGACGTAGAATGTCGCGGGAATTGTCGGGTTTCGGGGCGCGAGACAAGGGAAACCCCGGAGCGCTCCGTAGTCCGCGGGGAGAGGGGCTTTGCCGTTGGTCTGCGCGGCCCTCAAAATCGGGTTTCGTTTGCGGTTGCAAAAGCGACGGCTGCTGCTACATTTACTCTCTTATAAGTGTTTTGGAATTAACTGTAGGACGAGTCCCACAGATTTGGGACGCACCGGCCGCCGCGTATGGGACGCGGGGCGTGGCGTCCGTATGAGGTCGACGTAGTGGAGACGGCGGTTAGGCCATGACTATCACCCGCGAGCGCAAGACTGAACTGATCACCGATTTCCGGCAAGCCGATAATGACACCGGCTCGCCCGAGATCCAGATCGCACTTTTGACGAACCGGATTAGTCAGTTGACCGACCATTTGCAGACGCACAAGAAGGACTATGCCAGCCGGCGTGGGTTGCTGATGATGGTCAGCCGCCGGCGGCGATTGTTGGACTATCTGAAGCGCGTCAGTCCGCAGAGGTATCTGGGCGTGATTCGCCGCCTGGATATCCGCAAGTAATCCCCTGCTTTCGGCCTTGCGTGGGACACCAAGCAAGGTAGGGCCCAACATTGAAAGTACGCGTTGAAAAGCCCTTCGGGGCCAGCACAATCAGCATTGAAACGGGTGAGTTGGCAAAACAGGCGGCGGGAAGCTGTCTGGTGCAATTTGGAGACACGGTGGTCCTGGTGGCGGCAGCCACGGGACCCGGTCGACCGGGGATCGATTTCTTCCCCCTCACGTGCGACTATCGCGAGCGCACGGCCGCAGCCGGCAAGTTTCCCGGCGGCTTCTTGAAACGAGAAGGCCGCCCCACGATGAAGGAAACGCTCACTGCGCGGCTGATGGATCGCCCCGTCCGCCCGCTGTTTCCCTCCTGGTTCCACGACGAAGTGCAGATTCAGGCCTTTGTCATGTCCAGCGACCGCCAGAACGATGGCGACGTGCTGGCCATGAACGGCGCAAGCATCGCGCTGGGCCTCTCAGAGTTGCCTTTCGAGGGTCCGATCGCCGCCGTGCGACTGGGCCGCGTCGAGGGCAAATTCGTGCCGTTTCCCACGCAGGACGATCTCGAGGTAAGCGATCTCGATCTGATCGTCTCTGGCAGCAAAGACGCCATTCTGATGATCGAGGGATTCGCCCGCGAAATTCCCGAGAACGACATGGCCGATGCCATTCAGGAATGTCACCGCATTATCCGCGAGCTGTGCGATCTGCAGAACGAGTTGTTCGCCAAGGTGGGCGTGCAGAAGAAGGAATACGTCATTCCCGTGCCGGATGGCACGTTCGATCAGCTCAAGAGCCGCTATTACAACGACTTCAAGACCGCAAAGCAGACGTCGGGCAAGCATGCCCGCGCCGATGCCGTAAGCGCTCTCAAAGCGCGAGCGATTGCGGATTTGATTCCCGATCCGACGGCCGCCGGCGCGATCAAGCCCGAGGTGTTCTCCACGGCCTGGAGCCAATTGCAAGAACGCGTGGTGCGCGACCTGATTCTTTCGGGCACGCGGGCCGATGGCCGCGATGGCAAGACGTTGCGGGACATTTCCTGCTGCGTCGATGTGCTCCCCCGCGTGCATGGCTCGGCGATGTTTCAGCGCGGCGAGACGCAAGCGCTCATCACCGTGACCTTGGGCACCAATCGCGATGAGCAGCGTGTGGACGGCCTGATCGACGAGTACTCCAAGAAGTTCATGCTCGACTACTACTTCCCGAGTTTTTCGGTGGGCGAAGTGCGCCCCATCCGCGGCCCTGGCCGGCGCGAGATTGGCCACGGCGCCTTGGCGGAACGCAGCGTCAAGCCGGTGCTGCCCGATCCCGAGCAGTTTCCGTACACCATCCGCGTGATCTCCGACATTCTGGAGTCCAACGGCTCCAGCAGCATGGCCAGCGTCTGCGGCGCCACCCTCGGGCTGATGTCGGCCGGCGTGCCGATCACGAATCCCGTGGCCGGAATCTCCGTAGGATTAGTAAAGGAGTCGGAAGATAAGTGGGTGTTGCTGACCGACATCATCGGCGATGAAGATCACTACGGCGACATGGATTTCAAGATCGCCGGCACGCAACGCGGCATCACGGGCAT
>JBGTDH010000386.1:0-4749 GCA_041748435.1 Pirellulales bacterium | reverse complement strand
CGATATCCGTGTTCCGCTTCTGCGGAGGTGCTTCTGCTGGCGCGGGTGGATCGGACGGCGGCGGACTCGGGGCATTTCCCGTAGCGAGCGCTTCGACCTGCGCTTCGCGGATGACTCCAAAGGTTCGCACGTCGACGTATTCGACGCCCGCGATGCGCTGAATGATCTGGACTGCTTCGCTGCGCTGCAGAGTTTGACCGAACTGCGCGCGATCGAACGAGAACCGCTGCAGCAGTGCTTGCCGGACCTGAGCCAGCACCAGGTCCGGACGGTAGCGAGACTTGATGCCCAGGCGTGCGGCGAACACCAGGATGGCGAGCTTGCGCGGTTCGACTTGCACATCAACGTCGGCCGACGATGCTTGCAGCAGGGCCTGATGCAGATTGCGCTTCAGCTCCGGGGCTTCGAAGGGGGCGTCGTCGACCAGCGCGACATGCACACGCAGGGTCGTGCGGCCAGATTCAACCGCTGCATAGGCCGTCGATTTGGCGACCCCGCCGAAGTTTCGCGCGAAGTTCTCATAGTCGACGAGCGAAATTAACCGGCCCAACGCGGTGGGCAGGCGGGCCGTGCTTTCTCTCGCCAGGTAAATACTTTCGGGATCGACGCCCCCGCCCCCCGGAACCGGATTGCTGACATCTCGCACGCCCAGCAGCGGCGCCGGCATTTGACTGATCTGCCCACGCTTGACGTTGCCCCCCTTGCCGATTCCGGTTCGGTAGACGGCGCGAATGTTCTCGATCCCACTCGGCAAACGCACCCCGTGTTCGCCGTCTCCGAACTGCAGAAGGGTCGCGCCCTCGGCCACGCGGGAGACGTAGGCCTCCGCGTCCGCGGCCAGCTGCGCCACGTTTTCGCGGCGATCCCATAACACGTCGTTGACGCGAACCTTAACTTCCGGCCTGGCGGCCGTGCCATCGACCGTGGGACGATGCGCTACCTCGGGCGTGCTCAGCACAAACTGCTGGAACTTCGCGGCCGCGTTGCCGCTGCCCACGATTTCATTTCGAGTTTCACCATGGGTTGCCTCCACCACGTTGGCGAAAATCTGGACGGAATCGCGGCGATAGGCGTATTTCAGATCCTCCCGCAGTTTGAGCAGCGTGTGCGGCTTCTCCATGGGCCATTCGCGCCAGATATGCTCGGCACGATCGAGCTGCACCGTCTCCTGCACGGCGACGCCCGGCGCCCCGGCACGTTCGCCCGCAATCACGAGCAGGCGACCCGCGTCCAGGCCTTCCAGCAGTTCGACCAGCTCGATCTCATTGTTGGATTGCTCCATCAGGTTCTCGGGAACCTGGGGCTCGGTCGGCCGGTTGGAGTCCTCCGGGGTTGCCTTTACCTTTTCTTTCACCGCGGCCCGATTGCTGCGATCGACTCGGCCGATCGGCACCTCGAACGGCTCTTCCACCAGCTCAATCAAGTAGGGGGCCACAAACGCGCTGGTCGTTCTCAATAAGTCGATCGGCGTGTCCTTGTCCGGTTTCCACCACCCGCCGCCCAGCTCGATGCGCGTAGTCTTCCCGCTCAGACCGTAGGCCGCGCGAGACTCGATGCTCACTTGGTCGATCTCATAGATCTGCGGGGCCGTGAGCGGGTTGTCTGGAGCCGACCTGCTGGCCAGGCCTAGGAAACCCACGTTCTGGGGGCCATCGCTGCGAGGCGAGACGTCGTCGTACTCCCGCTCCAGCCTCAGGACAGTGCTTGTTTCGTCCTCCTGGAGTTTCCAGGGCTTTTTGTCGGCCGGATTGTCGGCCTGGGCGGTATTGCCGAACAACGATGCCCGATGGCGAAAGGCGAAGATCGAAAAATTCGGCGGGAAAGGTTTGGCATTCCGCCACCGAGCAAACAGCCCGCTTTGCATGTCACGATCGAGAATCTGGAGCAACCGGGCGCTGGTATCGGTGGTGCGAGCTTGACCGACTGCGGTCTGATTGCTAACCCCCGATGCCGTGAACCCGCGCGAGCGCAGATCTTGCGCCGCGGCTGCGAGTCCGGCAGTATCGCGGTTGACACTGGGGGCAGCCGACGAGAGATCGATCCTGGGAACCGCGCGCGCCGCTGTGAGTTGCAGCTTCTGGGCTCGAAGATCGGCAACCAGCGTGCGCGCCCGATTCCCGTCGCGCGTCAAGGGAAGGTTGGCAAACAAGGTCGCGGTGTTGAAAGTGGGATCTGTGGTCGCGGCGGGGGCAGGGGTCGCCGCAGGCGTGGGCGCGGGGGAAGGAGGCAGCGCCGCCTTTAAGAACGCCTCCAGCGCGGCATCAATCGGAAACACATATTCGGTTCCTTTCAGGGCGTCGGCCAGGTCGGTTGCGGCTTTGATAATGCGCTCCAGATCTTTGTTGGGGCCGGCGACGATTCCCGCGGCAAAGTTCACAATTCTCTCGATCTGAGCACGAATCTTGGCGCCCAGGTCTTTTCGCTCCTTCATCAGGACGCCGGCCACGCTGATGGGGAGCGGGTTCGCGGGAACGTCGCCGGGGTCGAGAAGGTCCAGGAGATATTGGTATCCTTGCTTGTCGGCAGTTCCGGCTCTTACATACCTGGCGATGCCGGCTTTCAGATGTCTGACCAAGCCGAACGACGAATGGAATCGGAGCTTCTCCCCGGACGACACGATCTGGCGGCGCAGATCGTCCAGGTCTTTGACGAACGCGTTGGAAAGCAGGCTGGAATCGGGGAGCTCTGCAATTGGAAGCTCCGGCAGGCCATCGATCGGTTTGGCCAGATTCTCCGGAGCGACGATTGCCAAATCCAATGCGGCGGCTAACTTCGTCCCCGGGATGTTGGTCGCCAGCGTTAAGGCACTACTCTCGGACTGTGCCTGTTGCAAGATCTCTCCCACGCCGGCCAGGGAACCGGGATCTGGCGGCGTCGCTCCCCCGGCCGCGGCCCCAAATACGTTCTGATAAGACAGAGCGATGCGCTTTCGGAATCGCCGCGCAGTCTCCGGGTTGGAAGTGGTCGCCAGCGTCTCCACGGCTTCCGCGAAGTACCGGATCAGCGGCAGCCGTTTCCGTTCGGAAGCCAAGAGCCGATTGGTTCCGATCGACTTCGCAATCTCCAGTGTCGTCAGGCCGGAATAATCGCGCCGCAGCGATTGCAGCAGGTCGTCCAACGCCTCCTCCATTGCGTCGACACTCGTGGCAGTCAGGCTATCGAAACGCCCCGCCACACTCAGCGCCAGGACATTCTGGGCGCGATATCGGATTGCGGCGCGCTCGAGAGCGAACTCTTGCGGCTCCTTCAGGCTCGTCAGGTTGTTGGCCAGGACGAACGGAGTCGCGAATAGCTCTTGCTCCGGCTTCGTCAGGCCCGGAAGAGGAGTCCGCTGGGCGCCGAGAATCGCAGGCGGCTGCACCTCCGTGCCCCCCGGCAACAACGCTTCCAGTTTGATCTCCGCTCGGTAGCGGTCGTCGGCAATTCTCACCAAGACATGCAACGGGTTGTGCTTGAGGTTCAGATCGTCGGGATTGAAGTCGGCAACCACGTCGCGTAGGGCCTTGAGTACGGCTGGCGATTGAACACCGAAGAATTTCGTCACGTCAACGTCGGCAGGGATCGCCGCGCGCGTCCTCCACTCTCTTAGCGCCGGTAGATAGGCCTGGGCCAGCTCGCTGGTTTTGAGAGTGGCATCTCCCCCTTCGATGTCGGCGATCAGTTTTGTAACCAGACCATCGCCAGCGATCAGGGCAGTAACGTCGGGAGCCCCAGCGATCGGCGCGATCCGGGCTTCCATCGCGGTGATCTGCCCTGTCGGCCCCAGAAGCGACGCGTACCGCTCCCGAAGTCCCTGGAGTGTGTCGTGCAGTTGAGTTGCGGTCGCCTGCTTGCCGCTCTCGAGTTTTTTGAGAAAGCCTTGCACGGCGTCGAGTTTGTTCAACTCCGGTTCGCTGCCACTGAAGGCAAAGGGAACCAGATCAGTGCGGGCATCCAGACTCTTGATGGTCGTGTCGAGCTCCCCGTCAATCTCGGCCAGGCCTTTGTCGCGCCCGGACTCGAGGGAGACTTCGAAAGATTTAAGCGTCTCGATGCGGTCTTTGATAAACTTGGGGGCGTCGGGACTCGATGTCGGATCAAGACTTTGATACTGCCAGTTGCCCAGTGCCAGTGCCTCCGCGAGCGGCTTGAGCGCCTGCCGCAGATTACGCTGGTATTCGGGCAACGCCGTGTCGGAATCGCGCAGATGGATAATCGTCTGGTTCTTCTGGTCCAGCACTTCCAAGCGCTCGACAAACCGGGTTGCCAGCGTCCGGGGGTTCTCGAACTGGATCACCAGTAAATCGTTCTGCGCCAAGTCGAGCGAAGTGCCCGCCGCATAGAGTCTGGACTCCAGTTGCGCATTCTCCAGGCGGATGTTCGGGTAACGCGTGGTGCGCGGCCTGATGTCGTTCCACTCCTTGCGGGCCTCGAAATCCGCGGAGGTCTCGAACGTGGCCGGAAGCTCCCCGGGACCGGGAATCGACTTGGCCGGCGTGCCCCTGGGAATCAGCACCGGGTCGCTGTCCTGCTCGATCGTGAAGGCCAGGTGCGTGCTGGCGGAGAGCCCCGGCTTGAGCTGATAGCCCACCAGGCGGGCCAGCTCTTCGATCGAGCGCCGTTCGTTGGCCGTGCGGAGATAGCCTTCGTTGGCCAGCCGCTCTTGATAAAAGGTCAGCAGGTCGGCGATGCAGGACCAGGCATCCAGCAGCGCGATCGACGGATCGTTGCCGCCGCGGACGCGCAGCTTGCTCAGCGGCGAGAAGTGGC
>JBGTDH010000385.1:0-10164 GCA_041748435.1 Pirellulales bacterium | reverse complement strand
TGCACAAGAGGTTAAGAACTGGGATCTCGGCATGTCTACGACGCTCCGACCTCGATCGTCACCTGGGCAACATTGCGGTACGAGATGACATCCATCCTCTCGGTTGTGTAGACGACGAAACACGGACTGGTGCGCTGCGTGGCAATCTCAAAAGGCTCATTCACCGTGATCGTCGATCCGTCGTTGAGATGGATTTCCAACGGAGAGAAGGGCTGACGATTCATCAGCTTGATTAACTCGGTGGCGTTCATGGGTTCATCTTAACTTGCCCCGTGCAGTTTCATCCACAATCTACCGCCACTGACCGCTGCGGAGGAAGCGCGGGCGAAAAGATGTGGCCGGGCGTGAGGCAGGGGCGATGGTGCGCGGCAGCGAACGCGGCGAAGTGGCGATCGTGGCCGGCAGCTTGCTGGAACCAACGGCCGGTTTGGAGGACGGCGCCGGTTTAAGTGATACCGTCGTCTTGGCCGGTTCGGCCAACGCCATTAGCGTGGCCGTGGGGATCGCTCGCTGCTCGGAGGGCGCAGGATGAGTTCCCGGCTGCGATCGCATCCAGGCGGAACGCACCAAGCGGGCCAGATCGGCTTCGTCGCCCGGCGCCAATTGTTGCACTTCTTCCGGCCAATCGGTCGAAGCCGCCAGGCACGTGACCACGCAAGAGTCGCCCATGACAGACAGGCGGCTGCCTTGCACGATCAGCGCCGCCCCTTCGTCGATGCCAATTCCCACGAGGCCGGGGTGGGAGGCCAACACACGCAGCAGACGATCCTGACGGCCGCGCTTGAGAAAGTGCTGGTCGATCACGGTGCCCGGAAGAAAACCAAAGCCGGGTCCCGTCTCCGGTTCGAATCGCCCGCCGCGAATCATTACGGGAGACATGACCGCCGCGCCGGCCGAAATGCCGCCGATCGCGCCGCCCCGTTGCACAAGTTTGCGCAGGGCCTGTTCGACCACCGTATCGCCATAGACATCGGCCAACAGCCGCTGGCATCCGCCCGCCAGCCACACGCCGGTGGCGGTCTCCAGTGGCCGGGAGAACTCGGGATCGTTAGCCTGTCCTCGGTGCCGGGTATGCAGGACACTTAGGTGCGCCAGATCCTGCTGACGGAAGAACAGCAGGTCTTCGTCGGCCTCGTCGCTATCGGCGCCGACCGCCGCGGTGGGAATAAAGACGATCCTGGCTCGCGGACCGCCGGCCAATTCGAGGAACCGCAGCATCACGCTGTCCGGCACATCGCCCCCGCCGCAGATGACCAGCGCGCCGGTCCGCGGCGGCGTGAGTTGCAGCGGGATGTCTTCGTCGATCGCCATCACCCACGCGGGCAACAGCAATGCCAGCAAGCACCAGGATGACACGAGCCAGCCCGTGGCCCTCATCGGCAACCCTCCCAACGGAGATAGAATCTCCGGATCCTTCTTGGATACCAGTTGAGAACCCCCGCTCACGAAAGGAGCTGTGAATTGAGTTTCTGTCCCGTTGAAGCGACGTCGCAGGTTCCGGGGGCAGGTTCGCCTTGAGATGTGGCCTGCCGCTCTGCGACGCCTCTTGTGACACTGCAATTATACTACCACCGGCTGCGGTGGAAGGAGAGGAACGTCCCACTTTTCCCACCGACCGTCAAGCCCGGTCCCCGCCGCCTTGCCGTCAGCATTCTGTCCCGCCGCCTGCCGCAGGTGGCCTGGCTATACGAACAATCGGACGCTATCGCGGCTCTGCTTGCGGAAAACGCCGCCACTTTGCTTTGTGTCCGATGGAAGAACCGCGATTTGCGTTCGGGAAGCAATCGATATACGGCCGCAGAGCACGTGCCCCCGCCCTTGCATTTCATCGTTGCATCCTTGCACACACACCCCTTTGCAGAAATGATGATCGCCAACTTCTGCGCATGTTGTTTGCTAATAGGGGCTTGCGTCGCTCAGAGGAATTGCGGCATTTGCCAGCTTCAGCGCGGCGTGCAACGATGGCCTTGACAGCCAAGATTGAATGCCAAGGCCGGCATGTGTCGCGGGCCTTGGTGCCGCGGTTGGCTTCCGTCACGGGTTGGCTGCGGTATGCTGCTCTGTTGCGAAACATCGGCCGCAGCAGATGAATGCGTGCGCGCCTGTGCGACGGGATCGGCACAGCAACTTAACGGAGCAGCGATGAAGCGGATTCATACAAAGCACGCCCAGCGGCCGTTTACGGCGATTCGCGATGAGCATGGCGTGCCGCACATCACGGCCGAGACGGTGCAGGACGCGCTGTACGGTTTGGGCTTCATGCATGCCCTGGATCGGCCCACGCAGTTGCTGTTCTCCCGCGCGGTGGCCAGCGGCCGCACGGCGGAGCTCATCGCCGATAAGCCGGCTATGCTGGAGACGGATCGCTTCTTTCGCAAGGCCGGGTTGTATCGCAATGTGGCGCGCGAGGCGTCCGAACTCTCGCCCGAGCATCTGGAAGACCTGGTGGCCTATTGCCATGGCGTGAACGCCGGAATGCATCAGGCCGGACGCTCTCTGCCCATGTGGGCCACCGGCTTTCGCCCCCAATCCTGGGATGTGGAGTCGGTGCTGCTCTTGGCCAATCTGCTCAACTACGCGGGCCTGGCGGTATCGCTCCAACAGCAAGAGCGGCTGATTGTGGAGCTGGTGCAAGCCGGGGTGAGCGATGATCGCCTGCGGGCCTTGTTCGAGCCGCTCTTGGACGAGGTCGACTTCGATCTGCTGCGACGCGTGAAGATTGCCAGCCGCCTGACGGACGAAGCCCTGGAGCTGATCACCGATCTGCCGCGTCTGGCGGGCAGCAATGCCTGGGTCATCAGTCCCGGTCGCAGCGCCACGGGCCACGCGCTGTTGGCGTCCGATCCGCACTTGGAAGTGAATCGCCTGCCGGCCATCTGGTACGAGGCCGTGTTGAAGTGGTCGGACAACTATGCCATCGGGGCCACGCTTCCCGGCTGCCCGCTGTTCACCATTGCCCGCACGCGGCTGTTGGCCTGGGGCGTGACGTATCTCAAGGGAGACACGACCGACTTTTTCATTGAAGACTGCCGCCGCTCCGACGCAGGCTGGCAGTATCGACGCGGCGACACATGGCATAACTTCCAGTGCCGCGAGGAGCAGATTCAACGCAAGAATAAATCGACCGTCTCGCTGCGCGTCTGCTCCAACGATCTGGGCACTTTAGAGGGCGATCCCGATGAGACAGGCGATGGCTTGTACCTACTTACTGCCTGGACCGGCGCGCGGGAAGGCGTGGGCCGCAGCGTCACCACCTGGCTCGATCTGCTGCGCTGCCCCTCGGCACGCGCGGGCATGGACCTGGTGCGGCAGTGTCCGCAGCCCACCCTGGTGTGGCTGTTTGCCGATCGGGAAGGGCACATTGGCATGCAGGCCAACGGCTGGTTTCCCAAGCGGCCTTCGCACGTGAAAGGGCTGATTCCAGTGCCCGCCTGGAACGAGGAGAACCACTGGCGTGGGCTGCTCGATGTGGAGCAACTGCCGCGCAGCTACGATCCGCCGGAGGGTTTCATTGCTTCGGCCAATGAGAACATCAACCCGCCCGGCGGCCCGGAGCTGACGACGCTGCCCGTGCCCGATTATCGCAAACGCCGCATTGCGGAGCGGCTGCGCGAGATGCCCTCCGCAACCCTCGCCCAAATGCAGGCCTTACAGTACGACGTGGTGAGCCTGCAAGCCCGCGACCTGTTGCAGGTGTTCCTGCCGCACATGGAAGACAGCCCGCTCAAGCAGCGGCTGGCTGCCTGGGATTGCAGTTATCCACCCGACAGTCTGGAGGCCACGCTCTTCACGCGGTTGTATCGTCACGTGCTGCTGGAGGGCTTTGGGCAAGACACGCAGACGCATGGCGGAATCGGCTGGCGGAGGATGTTGTATCTGATCTCGCGGGCCGGGTTCTCGATGATGGTCGTGTGGAGCATCGACCGCCTGCTGGCTCGGGAAAACTCCATCTGGTGGGCTGGCCGCGATAAGGGGGAGATGATCCGCCAGGCGGCTCGCAAGCTGGAGCAAGAGCCGATCCAGCCGTGGGGCGTGACCAACTCGTTCCGCTTCACTAACCGCTACTTCGAAGGCCAGATCGGCACGCGGGCGTTGGGATTCCACAGCGGCGCTGTGCCCATGCCGGGCTGCCATGCCACGCCGTTTCAGGGTCATCTGATTCGGGCCGCCACGCGGGAAAGCACGTTCTCTCCCTCCTATCACTTCGTAACCGACCTCGGAACCGACGAAGCCTGGACCAATCTCCCCGGCGGCCCCAGCGAAAGCCGGTTCTCCCGCTGGTACAAAAGTGATATCCCGCATTGGTGTGAAGGCCGTTACAAACGGGTCGCGGCCGATTAGTGAGTGGATGCTAGAGTTGACATGGCACTCCACTCCTCAAACGGCTGCCCTGCATGTCGGTTACGCTCGACACCTTAGTAGATCGTTCTCAAGAGTTGTTCACGCTGCCGCGCGTGGCCATGCAGGTGCTGGAGCTCACGCGGCAGCCAACCGTGAATGCCTGGCACCTCAAGCAGTGCATCGAGATCGATCCGGCGCTCACGGCCAAGCTGCTGCGGGTGGTGAACAGTCCGCTGTTTGGCCTGACGCGCAGCGTGGCCGATCTGTCGCAGGCGCTGGCCATCTTGGGGACCAAGCCGCTGAAGCTCCTGGTGCTGGGCTTCAGCCTGCCCGAGGGGCTGTTTCATAACGTCGGCCGCGAGGCCCTGAGCCGCTACTGGCGACGCACGCTGATCAAGGCGGTGGCGGCCCGCGAGCTGGCGCCGCATCTGCCGCGTGTCTCCGAGGATGAAGCATTCATTGCCGCGCTGCTGCAAGACATTGGCTCGCTGGTGTTGCTGCAACATCTGGGGTCGGAGTACTTGTTGCTCCTGGAAACTGCCGAAGCGACGGGCAACGATGAGCGTGCCCTGGAGCGACTTACGTTGGGCTTCGATCACACGGAGCTCAGCGCGCGGTTGCTCGAGCACTGGCAGCTTCCCGAGGCGATTGTGGCCGCGGCGAGAATGCCCGATCTGCCGGGCGAGGAGGGTTGTGAGTCCAGACGGCAGCCGCCCCTGCGACAGGTGGTCTATCTGGCCGATCTGCTAGCCCACGTGCTGCTCTCCCCGCGGCCGGACACGCTGCAGAAGCTGCTCTCCGGCATCCACGGCCTGACGACGCTGAACGAAACGCAGCTTGCGAAGCTGACGAAGAACCTAAGCACGAAGGTTTCGCAACTGGCTGACGTACTGTCCTTGGAACCGGCGGATGGCCTGGACTGCGAGGAATTGCTCTCGCAGGCGTACGCGCAACTGGGGCCGATTGCAGCCAGCGCCGCCGCCGAGCTGGTCTCCGCGCGCCGGCAGTTGGCGCTAGAGCAGGCCGAGGAGTGGTCGCATTCGGAGGCCAGTCAGGGTCTGCGCCGAAAGATTGCGTCGCGAGCGATGCCGTCGCCGACGCCGGTTGCTGCTGGGGAATGGGAAGCGGCGACGACCGTGATGGAAGAAGAATCGCCCGCGATCGACGAGCGACTGCTGAGGCGTCTGACGGCTGCCATTGCCGAGTGCCGTCAGCGGCGAGCGCCGCTCTCGCTCTTGATGGTGCAGCTCGATCGCAGCGAAATGCTGGCCGAAAGTGTTGTTGCGCGGCTGAGCACTTGGTGCAAATCCCTCGAACACGCGGAATTAAGCTGCCATTGGCTGAGCGAAAGCTGCCTGGCGGTGACGCTGCCCGATTGCGACCGGCCGCAAGCGGTGCGTCTCGCGCAGCAGTTGCTGAACTCCTGGCGTCGTCTATCGGAGGCTTCGAGCACCGCCCCCTGGTCCGGCAGCAGTCTAAGCTTGGGCCTCGCGGCGCTCGCGCTGGCGCCCCGGAACTTCGCGCCGCAAGATCTCATCTCGCGCGCGGCGCGCTGCCTCTCCGGCGCCCGGTCTTCCGGCGGCAACTGCCTGAAGAGCATCGAGCTGTAACCGCGGGCGAATCCCTCACCGCGGAAGATCCTCGCATCGGGCCCTAAGCCGTGATTCCCTCGCGTCGTGATTCGCCGCCGTAGTGCTGGTCTGCGGATTCGCAGGGTGGTACGCTTACGGGAGCCGTCCAAAACGGCGACAAAGCCTGTTGGCACTGGGGCATTCCATGCGGCTGACGGATTTCATTGACGCAAATGTCGAACCGATCACGATGACGCGCGCGAAGCGGAGTTGGCCGGTTTTCAGGTTCATATTTCCAAGCCGGTTCATCTCTACGAGCTCGCGGCCGCCATCTCCCGCCTGGCTGGCAGGACCGGCTGATGAGAACGCGCAGCCCTAGCACCGCCAGGATGTTGGCCACACCCCAACGTCATTTGCATGATAGCGTCGTAAACGATACACTCCAGTATCTAGCGGATGGCGGACAATCGGCAAACTTATGCCGAGCCGCATTCCGGAATCACCTGAGGAAATGAACGAATGGCTGAAGGAACTATCAAGAAGTTGACGGACAAGGGTTTTGGATTCATCCACACCGGCGGTTCCAAGGACCTGTTTTTCCACTCAAAGAGCTTGCAAGGCGTCACCTTTGAGGAATTGCATGAAGGCCAGAAGGTCTCCTTCACGCAAGGTCAGGGTCCCAAGGGCCCGTGTGCTGAAAACGTCAAACTGGCCTAGGTGCCGGGTCCCCACACCACGCCATGCCGCGATGCGCTTCGACGAAGTAGGTCGAGACACCTCGACTTTCACCCGTACCACGGCCAAGCTACCAATCACGAAGAGCGGGTGGCGGTCCATTGGCGGCCGATCTTGGGATCGCCCAGGCATGTGAGCATGTCCCACATGGCAGCGGCGTAGCTGGAATAGATCGGCTCGGCCGGTTCGTCGCCGGTGTACACGTGCGGCGTGGCGTCGGGGAGGTAGTAGTACGGCACTTTGGCGTAGCAGTGATGCGTGCCGTGATAATCGATGTGCAGCATGGAGCGCGACAGCGTCCAACCCGGCTCCCGCTCATCCGCCACGGTGCGGGTGCTGGTGAGAGCGGTATCGCCCAACAGTCCCAGATGCTCTGTGTACTTGTTGATGGTCTGCAGCGCGCCGGTCAGGATCATCTGCACACCGTAGCCGACGAGGAGCCCCTCCCACCAGTTGTTCATCGCCACCAGCGTGAGAATGCTGCCCCAGGTGAGTACGACCAGCCCATACTCGATCCAGATGCGGCGCTGGACGGCGGGTGCAATGCTGGGCGCCTTGAACGCGGCGCGCAGATACAACAGCGGCGTATAGAGGAACCCGAAGACAATCTCCGCCAGGGCACAAATCACGCGCAACCAGCGCGGCGTGCCGACCTGGGTGAAGGGCCACAGCTCGGGATCACGCTCGGTGGCCAGGTAGGCATGATGCTGCCAGTGGGCCATGCGATACACAGAGAGCGGGATGAGGTTCACGCTTCCCACGAGCATGCCTTGCATGTCGTTGCGCCACCATGTGGGATGAAGCGTCCCGTGGGACGCTTCGTGAAACATGGCCAGCTTCATGTGGCCCAAGTGGGCGCCCACCAGCCAGCAGAGAGCCGTCAGGGGCCAGTAGCCTTGAAACCAGGTCCAGACGGCGGCCGCTACCAATGCCAGCCAGACGAACGAGGCCAGGTTGTGGGGCAAGAGCCGGGCCAGGCTTAGATCGTGAAAGTTGCGGATGGCCGCTTTTCGCGGCGAAAGGCCAGGCTCTGCCACGCTCATGGTCTAATCCCCCGTTGGAATCATCCTATGAATATAAGTATCGGCAAATCGTTGGGCAAACCAGGGGGATAAGGCGGTTGGGATAGAATATGCCACCGCGGGCATGCTTGCGAGCGATTGTCAGGATTATGTTTGTTGCCGGCCGGTCCTTGCCGTAAACTACGGTCGAGCCGCGCTGCAACAGGTGGAAAGGCAGGCATGCCTGTTGTTTAGGCTGCGCGGACATCCTTGAGCTTCCTAAATTGGTTTCCAGAACCGGCCGTTGGCGGTCGTTGGGTGAATCGTTGCTATGGGCCTCACGGTGCAGCAATTTGTGAAGAACCTGACCGATTCGGGTGTTCTTTCTTTGGACGAGATGGGGGCTATCTTGGACACCGTTGCGCAGGAAGGCGTCAATGTTGACGCGGGGGCGGACGCGCAGCCGCTGGCGGAGGAGCTGGTCCGCCGCCAGGAGCTTACCGATTTTCAGGTTCGCCGGCTCACCGATAGCCAGGAGGGGCTGACCCTGGGCAGCTATCTCGTGCTGGACGAGATTGGCCGCGGCGGAATGGGCCGCGTCTACAAGGCCGAGCATCGCCGCATGAAGCGCCTGGTGGCGCTGAAGGTGCTCTCCGCTTCCGCCATGCAGTCTCCCAAGTCAATCAAGCGCTTCCAGCGTGAGGTAGAGGCGGCCGCCAAGCTCAATCATCCCAACATCGTGGCCGCCTACGATGCCGACGAGGAAAATGGCATTCATTACCTCGTGATGGAATACGTCGAAGGCATGAGCCTGGCCGATCGAATTCAGCAAGAGCCGCTCAGTCTGCCCACGGCGATGAACTACGTGCTGCAGATTGCCTACGGCTTGCGCTATGCGCACGAGCAAGGCGTGGTCCATCGGGATATCAAGCCGGCCAACGTGCTGGTGACCAACGCGGGAGTGGCCAAGGTGCTGGACATGGGCTTGGCCCGCTTTGACGAAGCCCCCGGAGACTTGATGGCCACCGATCGGCAAAAGCTGACGCAGGCCGGACAGATCATGGGCACGGTCGACTACATGTCGCCCGAGCAGGCGGAAGACACGCATCAGGCGGATGCCCGATCGGACATCTATTCGCTGGGCTGCACGCTGTACTATCTGCTGATAGGCGAGGCCCCCTACGCGGGCGACACGGTGATGCGGAAACTGCTGGCCCACCGCAACCAGCCGATTCCCAGCCTGCAGAAGCAACGTCCGGATGTCTCGCGGGAGCTCGATGGCATCTTCCAAAAGATGGTGGCCAAGCAGCCCGCCGGGCGTTACCAATCAATGGCCGAGGTGATCGTCGCGCTGGAAGGCTGCGTGGCTTCTCCCACGCAAGGCCCAGCCTCGGGCATGCTCAAGCATGCGTTCGGCAGCGGCATCTTATCCAAGCCGGCCAAGTCCGCGGCCGAGGCGCCGGACCTTGCCGCACCCGATTCGGATGTGCTGTCCGGCCTGGAATTTGCGCCCGACAGTTGGCCGATCGTGGAAGAAGAGTTGATGTTCAAGGAAGACGCGGAGCGACTGGATCTCAAAGCGCCTGCCAAATCGGCGCCGGCCGGTCCGGGCACGCTGATCAAGGTGGCGTGCCGCTGTGGGCAGAAGTTCGCCGTCAAGAGCGAGTACGCGGGCAAAAAGGTCAAGTGCCGCGGCTGCGGCGAGGCGCTCTCGGTGCCTTCGTCCGCGTTGTCGGTCATCCCGCTCAAGTGCAAACAATGCGGCAAGCGCCTGACGGCCAGCGCCAAGTTGGCGGGCAAGACGGTGAAGTGCAGCCAATGCTCGGCGCTGCTGAAGATCCCGGCCAACGGCGTGCCGGACTCGACGCTGACCAACGCCAACCCTCCCACGCAGACCGCCGCTCCGCTGCCCGCCGCCAAGATCCGCATCACCTGCCGCTGCGGAAAAAAGCTCAACGTCGGCAGCCAATTCGCGGGCAAATCGGTCAAATGCCCCGACTGCGCCGCACCCATCAAAGTGCCCAAGTAGCGACTACGGCGGGCGGCGGCCGAGGGCGAGGACGTTCATTTTGCCTGCTCAAGTTGGCGCATGTCTAGCCACCGTGCCATCGCATCCGCCCTGCAAGTCACGAGGCGAAATAAGGCATGGCGATCCCCGACTTTCGGCCCGATGGCTATACCGAATGGGGTCCATCCCTGCTCAGAAGCGGAGGCAGTTTTTCGATTTGGTGCAGGCGGCCGCACACGACGTCGGTTAGCGATGCGAAGGCGTGTTGTGCATTATGGGGCCATGAGCAGGTATCGTGCCCAAGCCGCAACTTCGTTCACCGCTGCCGACACGGGCGGGCGTCCGGCGCATTGCAATCGGCGGGGGCGGGAAGCAGGTGCTGGAGCGAGGAGCCGCCCCGCGCTGCGGCAGATCAACCCGGCCGATGCCGATCCGGAAACGATCTGCCTGAAATGCCTGCAGAAGCAGCCGCAGCAGTGGTTTGCGACGGCGCAAGAACTGGCCGATG
>JBGTDH010000384.1:0-3446 GCA_041748435.1 Pirellulales bacterium | reverse complement strand
CATCTTCCGCGTGACCCGCCCGCCTGCTACCCCCAAAAATACGGTGCGCCACCCATTACCGGACGGGCACTAGCTAATGGGCCCATCTTCGAGAGCCAGCGACAACGCAACGAATGGCGCAGAAGCCGAGCAACGCCGGAAGCCAGCGATTCTCGCCGGTAGCATATGCGCCTCACTGGCGCGCGCGTCGTATGCCTGCGCGATGGGAGATCGTGCGACAATCGGCGCGAATTCTGTTTGATCGCCGGGGCGCCACGCGGTACGCTCTGGGGCAAAACTGTGCCACGCTGCGGAGGTCTTTCTCATGGCCAAGCTGTTAATCTTGCTGTTGCTGATGCTGGCCGGCTTCCTGGCGCTGGGCATCTGGCTATACAACACGTTTGGCCTGTGGGGTTTTGTTGGCGCGCTGGCGGTGTTTGCCGTCGGCTGCTACTCGCTCAAGTTCCTGTTCTTCTGGGGAATGCAACGCCTGTTTCTGCTGCCCTTCAAAGCCAAGGGGAAGGTGATGAAAGACGCCGCCTTGGAAGTGCATGGCGTGACCGCCGCCGAAGCTCCCGCCGTAGAAAGCTACAAACAGATCGAAAGCCAACGGGAACGGGAGGAAGAAGAGGACGGGGAGGAAGAAGAACCGGACGGCGCACCCAGCGGCGTGGAAAACGGCAATCCCTATCGTGCCAAGGGAGCTCCCACCACCGCAATCGAAGACGAAGATGAGTACGGCGACGCCGACGAGTCGTACGATGATTCGGACGACGAGGAAGACGCGCCACAAGATTGGTACATCGTGGAAGCGACCATCACGCCGCGGCCGCCGGAGGGCGCCTTCCGCATGTGGGAGCCGGGCGAACTGGTCCTGGTGGCCCCCCACGTCAAACGCAACGATCTCGAGGGAGAAGATGTGGGCAGCGTGGCCGACTTGGAAATCTGGACCGATGGCCAGTGGCACAACGACGAAGGCTACAAGTACGAGGGGCCGCAGCGACTAAAGATGCGCGTGGGCGTGCGCCGCGGCACGCGCAAGGCAAGGTTCAAATACTACTTCGAAGTCTTTGGAGACGAGATCACGTTTCCCGCCCCCATCGATGTGTAACTTGCCGCGGTAGACGCGCCGCTCTCACTTACCAGGGAAGGCGTGCCCCTGGGCTTCCATCTCGACGCTATATAGCGAGGTGCGGGCCGTCACGTACAGGGTCTTGTTTTGCTTGCCGCCGAACGTGGCGTTGGCCGGCTGCTCGGGAAACTCGACGATGCCCAACAGCTTGCCTTGGGGATCGTAGACTTGCAGACCGAGACGGGAGGTGATGTACAGGTTTCCCTTGGTGTCGATCGTCAGACCATCGCCGCCGCCGCCGGGTCCGGTCGTTCCCTCGGGTTGCTTGAGCGAGCAAAACACGCGACCCTCGCCAATCTTGCCGGGCGTGGTGACGGGATACGCCATCATGTCTTTCTGCGTGCTGGGAATCACGTACAGGGTCTTTTCGTCGACCGACAAGATCACGCCGTTGGGCGCCGGCAGATTGTCGACCAGCCGGCTGACTTTCCCTTGAGCATCGCAGTAGTACACCGCCACTTTCTCTTGCGGCAGCGGCATCGGAGCGCGAAAGTGCGGATCGGTGAAGTACACGCCCCCAGCCTGATCGAGCACCAGATCGTTGGGGGCGTTGAACCGCTTGCCTTCATAAATCGGCGCTACGGCCGTGGCTTGTTTCGTACCTACATCGATCGAGACCACGCGGCCATCCATCTCGCAGGCAAACAGCTTGCCTTGGCGGTTGAGCATCAGACCATTGGTGTGATTGGACGGCTCCAGAAACACGGAGACCTTGCCGGCCGCGTCCAGCAGGTAGATGCGGTTGGCGGGGATATCGCTGAAGTATAGATTGCCGCGGCCATCGCTGGCCGGACCTTCCGTGAACTGGAACTCTCCTTTCACCTTGACCACTTCGCTGGCTGGGCCGATGCCGGGGATTTTCTCAGCCGCGTGAAGCGTGGACGCGCACACGGCGACGATCAGCAGGGCATGGACGACCTTCGTGCGTTGCATCGTTGTTTCTCCCGTTGGTTCTTGTGACTAAGGGCACTGTATCGTTGGGTGAACGCCGTGACAACCGTTCAAGCGCGTTCAAGCGGTGCTGCGTTGCCAGGAGCGGTGCGGCGAATTATGATGCTGGCTACCTGGCCAACCCACCTGCGGTATCTTTGCCGCAAACGCTTGCCTTGGAGAAATAGCCCATGCACCGTCGCATCACTTTAATGCTGGCCGCGTTGTGTACTGTTCTGCTTAGCTCCGGATGGCTCTGGTACAAGGTGGTGGGACCGGGGGCGGATATGGCCGTCGCTGCCGAGAAGTTTCTCGGGACGTTGAGTGCCGAGCAACGCAAGACGACGCAGTTGACCTATGATGACCCGGCCCGCGTCGATTGGTACTTTGTGCCGCGGGCTTCTCGCAAGGGAATGCAGATCAAGGAGATGTCGGCCGAGCAACGCAAGGCGGCCCACGCCCTGTTGGCTGCGGCTCTCAGCCAGGCCGGTTATGAGAAGGCCACGACCATCATGGAGTTGGAGGCCATCCTGCACGAGTTGGAGAAGAGCAAGCAGGGGGGCAACATTCGCGATCCCCAGCGCTACTACTTCACCGTCTTCGGCACGCCCGGCGAAGAAAGCAAATGGGGGCTGAGCGTGGAGGGGCATCACCTCTCGCTGAACTTCGTGGTGGCCGAAGGACGCGTGGTTTCCTCGACTCCGGCCTTCTTTGGCGCGAATCCGGCCGAGGTAAAATCCAGCGTGGGTGTCGGTCCCAAGGTGGGCACGCGCGTGCTGCGGGCCGAGGAGCAACTGGCCTTCGACCTGCTGAACTCCCTGAACGACGAACAACGGAAGACCGCGATGATCGCCGAGAAGGCGCCCGACGATATTCGCGGGCCCACGGGCACGCAGGCACCCGAGGGCAAGGCCGAAGGTCTGCCGGTGAGCAAGCTGGGCCCCCAGCAGAAGACCACGCTGCGATCGTTAGTGGAAGCCTATTGCGCCAGCATGCCCAAGGAAGTGGCCACCTGGCGCATCGAAGCGGCGCGCGAGGCGGGCGTGGATAACATTCACTTCGCCTGGGCCGGGGCCACCAAGCCGGGCATCGGTCATTATTATCGCGTGCAGGGCCCCACCTTCCTGATCGAGTTCGTGAACGTGCAGCCCGATGCCGCCGGGAACAAGGCCAACCACATTCACTGCGTCTGGCGCGACCTGACCGGCGACTTTGCCCTGCCGCGGAAGTAGCCCTCCGCCTTTCGCCGGCAGCTCATCGCTGCTTGTTCCACGCAGCGGTGGAAAGTATTGTACAGGGATGAAGACTGAAACGTCCGAGTTCCCAACTCTCGTTGCCGATTTGTACGAGCGGGATGAGACCGCGTGGCTGGAATTGACCGCTGCCTCCGCCCGCGCCCGTGATC
>JBGTDH010000383.1:0-2153 GCA_041748435.1 Pirellulales bacterium | reverse complement strand
CTACACGCCGGGCGAGCGACAAGCACGTGGCGAACTGACGATCGAAGATGTTGTTGCAAAACTGGGAGTGAGTTATTCAACCGTACAGCGTATGATCCAACGCAAGCATTTACCTGCGTCACAGGTCTGCCCTGGCGCGCCCTGGATCATTCTTGCTGGTGACGTGAAAACCGTCGCTGAGCAAGGTCCATCATCGGCCTTCTCGAACCAGCAAAACCTGGATTTCGCCGACGATATCTGAGGTCCGTATTATGAAGAACCACCGAACGGACGTTTGGCGTAGACGATCCACTCCTTGCGGACGGCCTGATTGAGCAGCCGCTGGAAATCCGCCGGTTGGCCGAGCGGCTTGAGCTGACCGTGAAAGCCGAGCTTTCCGGCGGCAAAAGCCGCTTTCAGTAGAGCGATAAACTTGCCACGGAATACACGGCTGAGAACTCGTACCGGGGCGAAGAACGGCTGGCGGCGTCTGCCGCTCTTCACGCTAATCCAGCGAGAGCCGTCCGGCGAGAGACCGCCGCCAGTGACGATTGCATGCACGTGGGGATGATGCATCAGGTTCTGCCCCCAGGTGTGCAGCACCATCAAGCAGCCGACGCGAGCTCCCAGATGCTTGGGATCGGCGGCGATTTTCAGCAGCGTTTCGGCGGCGGCCTGGAACAGGATGCCGTAGACGATTCGTTGGTTCTGAAGGGCCAGGGGCGCCAGTTCGTGGGGCAACGTGAACACCACGTGAAAGTACGGCACGCTCAGCAATTCGCTTTCCCGCTTCTCGAGCCAGGCTGCCCGGGCCATGGCCTGGCACTTGGGGCAGTGCCGGTTACGACACGAGTTGTATTGAATCTGCTGGTGGCCGCAGTCGTCGCAGCGTTGGACGTGGCCGCCCAAGGCCGCCGTGCGGCAGCGAAGGACGGCGCGCAGCACGCGCTGCTGACCAAGTGAAAGCATCTGCCCGTATTGAGCCCGGAACCGGGGCTCACCATCGCGGAAGACAGCGGCCACTTCCAGGGACGCGTTCATGAGGCAACTTCCCCGGCGTCATCCGCTCGCAGCAACTCCATCGTGCTGGGCGCGTCACGCAGCTCCGCCAGCGAGATATGCGTGTACAAACAGGTCGTTTGAATCTGCTCATGGCCCAGCATCTGCTGGATCACGCGGAGATTAGTGCCGGCTTCCAAGAGATGGGTGGCGAAGCTGTGCCGCAGCGTGTGCATGCTGACTCGCTTGCTGATGCCAGCCCTGCGGCAGGCCTTTTTGAGCAGATGTCCCGGTGTGGCCAGGTCGTACCGCTTGTCCGGCGAAGCACCGGGGAACAACCAAGTCTGCGGGCGATACTCGCGCCAGTACTGCCGCAACAACTGGAGCAGTCCGGGTGTCAGCCGCGCGTAGCGGTCCTTCTTGCCTTTCCCTTGCCGGATGCGGATCACCATTCGCTGGCTGTCGATGTCTTCGATGCGGAGATGGAGTAGTTCCGACAGTCGCAGCCCCGCGTCATAGGCCACCATGAACAGGGCCCTCTGCTTGAGGTTCGTGATGGCCGCGAACAGCCGCTGGACTTCCTCGCGACTGAGTACGACCGGCAGCCGGCGTTCACGCTTGGGACGGGGCACCCGCGCCAGGCAATCCGGACGCCCCAGGGTGTCGGTGAAGAAATGCCGCAAGGCATTACGCACCACGACGCAACTGCTGCGGGTGACGCCCCGGTCGAGCAGCTGGACGAGATACGCGCGAACATCTTCTCCGTCTAACGACTCCGGCGACCGTCCGAAATGCCTCGCAAACTTGGCGACGGCATGAACGTACACCTTGATCGTGCCGGCAGAGAAGTTCTTCAGACGAAGGTCTTCGATGTAACGTTGTCGCAGCGGAGTCATCGAGCCACCTTTCTGGACGCATTGGGGCGCCACAGAAAGATGGGCTACGAAACCCGAGGGCGCAAATCAGAATCTTCGCTTTAATCCGCGTGAACGGCCCGACACTCGATCACGCCCGGCACACCTCCCGCGGAGCGGTTTAGTTCATCGGTGGTTTGTTGAACCAATGTCAGGCGTTATTGAGTTCCGGTGTTCTCTGCGCCGCCCGATTTCGCCTCAGGCACCAGCCAGCGGCCGCAATTGACATGAGAATTAAGTTCGCCGGTTCCGGCACGATGC
>JBGTDH010000382.1:0-4507 GCA_041748435.1 Pirellulales bacterium | reverse complement strand
GCCGGCGCCGCTGGCTCGGCACGCTCGATGACGGCGGCCCGCTCTCCAGCCACCTGCATGCGGCTCTGAAGCATTTTCAGATCCATCATCATCTCTTGCGGCGTCTGATAGCGGCGCTCCGCGTTGGGCTCCATCGCCCGTTGGACAATCGCCACCACGCTGGCCGGAACCTCGGGATCGACGTGATGCAACGAGGGCACGTTCAGATAACGAGCCTTGGAAAGCCGCTGGCTGCGGTCTTTGGTTTCCGGCAACGGCGGTTTGCCGCACACCAAGTTGTAGTAGATGCAGCCCAGGAAGAAAATGTCGCTGCGCGGGTCGTCCTTGCGCACGCCCGTAGCCCGCTCCAGACCGGCGTAATCGATGGTGCGGGGGTTGGATTCTTCTTCCTCTCGCTCCGAGAAAGAAGCCAAGCCGAAGTCCACCACCTTGGGCTGACCCTTGGCGGAGATCAGCACATTGCTCATCTTCAGATCGCGATGATGAATCCCGTTGGAGAACGCATACGCAATGCCCGCCGTGATGTCGGACGAAATGCGCGTGGCTTCCGCCGGCGGCACTTTCTTGCGGGTCTTCACAAACTCGCGCAGATTGCGGCCCTCCACGAACTCCATGATGAGGTAATGCGAGCTTCCTTTGGAGACCACATCGTAGATGGGAACGATATTGGCGTGCCGCAGGCGGCGGCCCATCTCCCCTTCTTTGAAGAATTGATCCGTTTGGCGAACATCCTCGCTGAACCGCCGGCGCAGCACTTTGACTGCCACGATCTCGCCAGTATCGACATTCTGCGCCCGATACACGCGGGAGAAGGTGCCGGTGCCGACGATATACAGCACCTTGCACACGCCATAGAAGAAGCCGTGCGTCTCCCCTTTGCGGAGCCGCTCAAACTGCCAGTTGGTAAGGATCTCGCGCCGCAACATCTGCCGGCCGAACTCTTGCACGCTCACATCGCGATGGCCCAGGTCCGCCCACAGCGTGATCATCTGCTGCGCGTCGGCCAACTGCAGCTCCACCGCGCGCTTGGCGAGCAGTTCCGCAGTAGGTTCACTCATAAGGTGCCTCAGAAAAACCGCCAGAAATCGCTCTGATCCGAGGGATCGGCGCGCGCCGGTCCCTGTCAACCCACACGGCTATCGTATTACGGCCCGCGGAGATACGCAATCAGTTAGATCCACGGTGCAACGAAAGCGCCATCGAGGGTGTCCGAGAGCCCCAAAACGATTGCCGGTTGTGCCGGCGGCGTGGTACGATCATGGTGGTCCTCCGACGGTCCTTCTGCGTCGAACCGCTACCAATGCGTATTGGAGAAATCGAGGTTTGCCATGAAGTCTTACACGGTTGTGATCGAGCGCTGCCCCGAAACCGGGTTATACGTCGGCTCCGTTCCCGGGTTTCCCGGCGCCCACTCGCAGGCCGAGTCGCGGGGCGAGTTGCGGGAGAACATGCGCGAGGTAATTGCCATGCTGCTTGAAGACGGCGAACCGGCTCATGAATCCGAGTTCGTCTGCACGGAAACGGTGGAGGTGATTTGAACCGTGGCGGTCCCGGTCCTGAAGCCTCGGGAGGTTGTGGTATCCTGACGGCGCTTGGTTTCGTCGAAGTCCGGCACGAGGAGCTCACAAGCAGTTCCGACACGCCGATGGACGCGGCACGACTGTGCCGTTTCACAAGGGTCGCGACATCGCGCCGCCGCTGCTACGAAAGATCGCCCGGGATATTGGAATGACCGTAGAGGTATTCGTGCAGGCTATACCATGACCAACATGCGAAGTCTCGTCGCCCTGGCCTCGTGCTTGCTGCTGACCTCGATGAGTTTGGCGGAAGAGCTGCTGCCGGCTGAGCGGCCCATCGCCGAGGTCGTGAACCATTATCTCGACGCACGTTTGGCACAAGAACAGGTTACGCCCGCTTCGCCGGCGGGCGATGCCACGCTCATCCGCCGCCTGACCCTGGACCTCGTGGGCCGCGTGCCGACGTTGGCGGAAACCAAGGCCTATCTGATCGCGGGCGAGGAAGACAAACGGGAGCAGCTTGTCGAGCGGCTGATGCAATCGCCCGGCTTTGTGCGCTATCAGTCTTATGAGTTGGACGCCATGCTAATGTCCGGCTACCGCGGCAGCCTGCGGGAGTACCTGCAGTCCGCGCTGACGGAGAGCCGCCCCTGGAACCAGATCTTCCGCGAGCTGATGTTGGAGAAAGGTCCGCAAGCCGCGCCGGCCGGCGCCGTGGAGTTTCTTAAAACCCGCGCCGACGATCCGGACAAGATGGCTAACGACACCAGCGTGCTGTTCTTCGGCGTGAACATCAGTTGCGCCAAGTGCCACGATCATCCGCTGGTGGAAGACTGGAAACAGGATCACTTCTACGGCATGCGAAGCTTCTTCAGCCGCACGTTCGACAACGGCGGCTTTCTGGCCGAACGCAACTACGGCATCGACAGATTCCGCACCACTGCGGGCGAGGAGAAAACGGCCCGCCTGATGTTCCTGACCGGCATGACGCTCGAAGAGCCGGAGTCCAAAGATCCAACCGACGAAGAAAAGAAGCAAGAGAAGCAGCGGCTGGAGGAGTTCAAGAAACAGAAGCAAGCTCCCCCGCCCCCCGAGTTCAGCCGGCGAGCGCAACTGATTGATGTGGCGCTGCGTACCGGGGAGGATCGGTTCTTCGCCCGCGCCCTGGTCAACCGCGTGTGGCTGCGTCTGTTCGGCCACGGGCTGGTGATGCCGGTCGATCAGATGCATTCAGCCAATCCGCCCAGCCATCCGGAGCTGCTCGATTGGCTGGCGCGCGACTTCGCCCAGCACGATTATGATGTCCGCCGTCTGATTCGCGGGCTGGTGCGTAGCCGGGCGTATGCCCAGGGCAGCCGCTGGGAACAAAGCGAGCGGCCGCGGCCGGAGCTGTTCGCCGTGGCCAGTGTGCGGCCGCTGACGCCGCAGCAATACGCTGCCTCGCTAAGATTGGCCACGCTGGATGCCCAATCGCTTCCGGCTGGGGAGAACGATGCCGAGTTGCAGAAGCAGCTCGAGGCGAACGACAATTCTGCCCGCGGCTTCGCGGGCGAATTGGAGATGCCCGGCGAGAGTTTTCAGGTGGGTGTGAACGAAGCCCTGCTGTTTGCCAACAACGAGCGGCTGATCAAAGAGTTCCTGACGGAGGGCAAGGACCGTTTGCTTACGCAGATGCTCCAGCAGAGCGAGCCGCGGGAGCGAGCCGAAACCGCGGTCTGGACCGTCTACGGCCGGCCGCCCGAGGACGAAGAGTTGGACCTCCTCGCCGATTACCTGACGAGCCGCGCCGATCGGCCGGTCGAAGCCTGCCGCCAGCTTCTCTGGGCATTGGTCAGCAGCTCCGAGTTCCGGTTCAACCATTAGCGCCTGATCGGTAATGCCCGGCGAAGAAGCGCACGCCGGCTAAGGCGTAGCCGACCGCGTGGGCAGCAGGGGTTAGCGGACCGCGCGCTGGGTGCCTGGTGCGAATTTCCGGACACGCGCGGAGAATACGGGGGTCGTGGTCCCGAAAATCCAAAAGTGCCTGTTTTCTCGCTCCTGCTCCTCGACTTTCGGGATTTTCTGGACATTCTTGACTCACGGCAGCCCCGAAATTCGCCACGGTCGAGCTACGCGAGCGTGTCCAGCGCCGCCATGTGTTGATGCGCAGCGGCAAGGCGTATCAGGCGTGCGGAGACGCCTACGAAAAACTCGTTCGAGTTGTCAAAGAGCGAGCCAAGCCTAAGGCATACTGGCCGCGGACCGACGGGCCCGGGAGCGACCCGGCCTTGACCGCTGGGGGCATTTTACACGGGGTCATCCGTTGGGGCACCGCTTCATCCGTGCCGTCCGTTGTGGCACCGCTTCTCCCGCGTCACCCACGCCAACTTTTTCGGCCAATCCCGCCAGCGCAAGGATGGGGAGAGACGCCAAGGGGCAGGCACGGGGCCGGCAAGGCACGCGGGGGCCGAATGGCTAGTCACTCAAAATGAACCGAATCCGCAACAATCTTCAAGCCTTTTGGCAGATAGGTGCAAGGCGATCTTCGTCCACTGGCGAGAGCTTCAGAACCGTATTCTTGGTCCCACCTACAGTCGTGTATGCGTGGACCCCAGACACTTCGTAGGGCACTGTGGGCCAAATCAGGTCCCTTTCGGCGAATCCTTTTGTCTTTTGCCCTTTTGTAAGTAGTAGGTTAGAACCTAGAGATTTGGTGTTTCGGATTTGTTTGAGATTTGGGGTTTTGGAGTTTCGGTCGCCTGGCCGTGCCCTGCCGACTGATTCTGCTCGACGCCAAGGCGTCCACCGCCACGATCATGATGTGGCAGCGCCCGAGGCGCTCGTCTCGATCAGCCGGTCAAGCAGTTCGCGCGCGGCGCCGGAATCGATGGCTTGGGCTGCTTGGTGCGCGCCGTTGGGAAGGTCATCGGAATGGCCGGCCGTCCACAGAGCGGCGGCGGAGTTGAGAATCACGATGTCCCGCGGCGGACCGGGCTGACCGTTCAGGATCT
>JBGTDH010000381.1:0-9564 GCA_041748435.1 Pirellulales bacterium | reverse complement strand
GACCTTATCGAACTCGGCGGGCTTGCCAAGAATCACCTCGACGGCAACTTTCGCTTGATGCGTCGCTTTGTGAGCCAACATCGGTTCGCCCGCCACATCGCCGATGGCCAGAATGCAGGGGTCGGCCGTGCGGAGCTTGCGATCGACTTTCACAAAGCCGCGCGCATCGAGCTCGACCTTGGTCTTTTCCAAACCGAAGCCGCGGCTGTTGGGCTTGCGTCCGACCGCGACGAGCACGCGGCTGTAACGCTCGCTGCGAGCGCCGTCGGGGCCGGAAAGCTTCACTTCGATGCTCTCGCCCTTATCGGCGAGGCCTTCGACCTTGGTATCGAGATAGATGCCGGCCAACTGTTTTTCCAGCCGGGCGTGCAGCGGCTTGACGAGATCGCGATCGGCTCCCGGCAACAGTCCACTGGTGAGCTCGACCACGCTGACCTTGGTTCCCAGCGCCGCGTAGACGGATGCCATCTCCAGGCCGATGTAGCCGCCGCCCACGACCAGCAGCGATTCTGGGATGTCCTTGAGCTCCAGCGCGCCGGTCGAGTCCATGACGCGATCGGTCGGCAGGTCGAAGGCGGGAATCTTGGTCGGCAGGCTGCCGGTGGCCAGGATGCAATGATCGAACGTCAGACGGGGATCGTCGATGCCCTCGGCGCCCTCCAGTCGCAGCGTCTGCGAGTTATCGAACACGCCGCGAGCCTGAATGACGCGCACCTTGCGCTGCTTGGCCAGTTGCTTCAATCCGCCGGAAAGGGTGTTGATGACCTTCTCTTTGCGAGCCCGCATGGCCACAAGATCGATCTGCGGCCGCGTGAAGCTGAGACCCCAATCGTGCATCTCATGCGTCTCGTTGATGACGCGGGCCACATGCAGCAGCGCCTTCGAGGGAATGCAGCCCCGCAACAGACAGGTGCCACCTAGGCGCGGGTCTGCCTCCACGAGCGTGACCTCCATGCCCAGATCAGCCGCCAGAAAGGCCGCGGCGTAACCACCGGGCCCACCGCCGAGAACAACGAGTTTGCTATGCATGAAGAAGAAGGGTCAGTTGTTAGTGGTCCGTTGTAGGTTGTTTACTGTACTGAGTCCGGTGTGTTCGCGAACGCGAATTGCAGCCATCAAGGTGCATTCGGTTTCGCCGGCTCGTTCACACTGTGGGCCCAGCGTTTGGAGAGTGGGCTGAACAGAATGAATGCCACGCCGAAGCCGATGCCCCAGTAGCCGAGCATGCGGAAGACGCCAATCGAGGTGTCGAGGGCCGCCTGGGGATCGAGCACCTGGCCGCCAACCGTCTCCGTGCCGGCCCACCCGGCGATGATGCCGCCAATGTACTGCGCGATCGAGCTGGAGAGGAACCACACCGCCATCATGAACGAGACGATGGCCGGGACGGAGAGCTTGGTGATCTCCGAGAGCCCGACGGGGGAGAGGAACAACTCGGCGGTAGTGTGCAACAAGTAGAGCAAGCCCAGCATCATCAGCGGCACGCGAAAGCTAGCGTCGGCCAGGCCCGCGCCCCACACAATCACCAGGAAGCCCAGGCCAAGTTGAATCAACCCCAGGCCGAACTTTAGCGTGGGATTGGGATCCAGGTTGCGCCGCCCCAGTGCGGACCACATGGCGGCGAAGATGGGAGCGAAGATCAGGATGAAGGCGGCATTGAAAGATTGGCTTTGTGCGGCCGACAGGCCCGTATCGATCCAGCCCCACCAGTTTTCCGGCTTGATGCCGACTTCGGTCAGTTGCTGCTCGGTGCCCGTGGGCAGGCCGAAAAACGTGGTGGCTTGGCTGGTGATGCTCATATCGACATTGCGATCGGCAAACAGATTGAGCGAGGTGCCGGCCTGCTCGAACAACGTGAAAAAGACGACGGAGCCAAAGATCAGCACGAGCGCCAACAGCATACGCTCGCGTTCGACTCTGCCGCACTTGGCGATCATGAACCAGGAGATGTATGCCAGCGACAAGAACGTGCTGATGCCGAGCGCCCAGCCTACGAGTTCGTTGCGTTGCACCAGGAGCCAGACCGGCACCACGCCAACAACTCCCAGAATGTAGATCAGCCACTCGCGATTGAGAGGGCCAACCAGCGGCTGTTTGAGCAGTTCCGGATTGGGCGGCTCGCCGTGACCCTCCAGCAAGGCTTTGCCCAGCACAAACACCACGAGTCCGAGCAGCATGCCCACGCCGGCCAAGCCGAAGCCTGCCCACCAGCCGTAACGTTCGGCCAGATAAGCGCACAAGATGGATGCCCAGAAGGCGCCGAGGTTGATGCCATAGTAGTAGAGCGTGAATCCCGAATCGCGCCGCGGATCTCCCTGCTCGTACAGTTGGCCCACGATCGTCGAGATGTTGGGCTTTAGGAAGCCCACGCCCATGATGATCAGCGAGATGGCTAGATAAAACGCGTACTTGCCTCCTACGTCTTCCTTGGTGCTCATCTGAAACTCGCCCGCCGGGAGCGTGCCGGGGATGCTGGCGCCGGCCGGCAGATCGACGATCTCCATCGCCCCGCCTTTGAGCTGGCGGAATTCAAAGGGCTGGCCATCGACCATCAGCCGCACGTCCCGCGAGCTGACGCGACCCTCCGACACGAACGAGTAAGTCTGCCCCTGATACGCGAGCGTCTGCTCGGCGGGCAAACCCTCGTACGCCATCGTGGCGTGGCCAGCCACAAGGAGCACCGCGCCGTAGGCCACGCTTTTGCGGGTGCCCAGGTAGCGGTCGGCCAGCAGGCCTCCAATCAGCGGCAGCAGATACACTAGCGATGTGTAGGACCCGTACTGGGAATTGGCGGTTTTGTCGTCGAACAGCAGGTGTTGCGTGAGATAGAAGATCAGGATGCCGCGCATGCCGTAGTAGGAGAACCGCTCCCACATTTCTGCGAAGAACAGAATGATCAGCCCGCGCGGATGGCTGCGCAAGAGCTGGATCAGCACCGGGGCGCCGGTCACCAGGGTTATCAGCACACCAAGCACAATCACCAGGTTCATAGCAAATCCTGCTTCAGGCACTACGGGCAGCCTTGGAATGGGGGACATCTTAGCAGATTCCACCACACGGATTCGAGAGCTTTCGCTTTCGAGCGGTTCTTGATAAGAATGGAGCGATTTATCACGCGCAACCCCTCAGGATTCTCCCGGTGATCGATACTTTGTTGCCCTCTGCCGCTGCTACCGACCGATGGGACACGCTGGCCCAGCGCGTCCTGGCCGGACATCTGCTCACGTTGGACGAAGGCCTTGCGATTCTGGAATCGGACGACGAGGAGCTGCTCACGCTCTTGGCCGCGGCCTATCGAGTGAGGGCGGCGCACTTCGGTCGCTCGGTGCAGTTGTACTATCTGATGAACGCCAAGAGCGGGCTGTGTCCGGAAGACTGCGGCTACTGCTCGCAATCGAAAGTCTCGGAGGCCGAGATTCCGCGGTACAACCTGCTCAACGCGCAGAAGCTGATGGACGGCGCCCGCCGCGCGGCGGAGCAGCAGGCCAAGACCTATTGCATCGTGATCTCGGGCCGCGCGCCGACCGAACGCGAGATGCAAGCCGTGACCACCTTGGTGCCTCGCATCAAGCAGGAGTATGGGTTGAACATCTGCGCGTGTCTTGGTTTGCTCACGGTAGAGCAGGCCCGCGCGCTCAAAGAGTGCGGGGTCGATCGTGTGAATCACAACCTCAACACCAGCGAGCGATTCTACGGCGAGATTTGCACCACGCACACGTATCAGGACCGGCTCGACACCTTGCGGGCGGTGCGCGAGGCCGGCCTGGGGCTGTGCTCCGGCGGCATTGTGGGCATGGGCGAAGAGCGGGCCGACGTGGTGCGGTTGGCGCTGGAGCTGCGGGATTTGGGTGTGCCTTCCATTCCAGTAAACTTTCTGAATCCCATCGAGGGCACGCCGTTGGCTGGGCGATGGCAGCTCACACCGCGATATTGCCTGAAAGTGCTGTGCCTGTTCCGGCTGGCCAATCCGCGCAGCGAAATTCGCATCGCCGGCGGCCGCGAGTTGCAGCTCCGCTCGTTGCAGCCGCTGGGCTTGTATGCGGCCAACTCCATGTTCGTGGGAGACTATCTCACCACGAAAGGGCAAGCGGCCGAGGACGATTATCGGATGATCGAAGACCTTGGCTTCGAGATCACGCGCGATAAAGAACTCGGCTGCGTCCTGTGAGCACGACGAGTTCCATAGCGGTTGGCCTGCGCGTCGCTAACCGCTGTCATGTTGTGAGCTCGGCCTCATTCTAGCAAACCGTCACTCGGCGGGGCGGTTGGCGACGCCGGGGTTGGCTTTGGAAAGCGCGAAGCCAAGCAGGAACCAGCCTTGGAAGTCGGGGCCTTCTTCCCACACGCCGAAACTGCCGGACGGCAAGAAGTACTGCCGCATCTGCGCGTACTCCGGAAGCAGCTTGCCATTGGTTCTTTGCGGACGGGCTTTGCCCCCCGGCTCCTGGCCGATCGCCATGTTCAGCACGCTGCTCAAGAGCGTGTCCGAATTGGGAAGCTGGTTGGCTCGTAGGAGCTCGTAGGTGGGGCGGTACGCCTCGCGAGAGCGCACGAAGCGCTGCACGAACAGCTTGTCCCAGCCGCGTTTCTTCGATTCCGCCTGGATGTGCTCGCGCACGCTCAAGAAGTCTTTATCGGAGGCCAGTTGCTCGGGCGCTTTCAAGTCTTGGAAATAGCTCTTGAGCATGGCCGCTTGCGTGGCAAAGAACAGATGGCCGTGCATGACGGCCACGCCCGATGGGATATCATCCGGCTTGCGCTTTTCGGGCCAAATCTTCCAGTAGGTCTGGCCGTCTTCCGTGGTCTTCTCGGCCGTGGGATCGTTGGCGTAGAACGCCTCCAGAGCGGCGAGCGCCTCCTTGCCATCCGCCAGCTCGGCGATCATTAGCCGCCGTTCGCTGTGAATCTGAATCGGATCGGTCACGTCGGTCACGCGCAACAGCCGCACTCCCATTTTTTCGAACAGCCGCTGCTCCAAATCAACCTTGGGACCGTGCTTGTCTTCGCGAATGCCTTTGAGCGTGTCCTTCCAAGCGCCATCGCCATCGCCAATCGAGAAGTCATATAAGGGCCCGATGTTCTGCAGCAGCGTGGGCAGATCCAAACTGCCTCCCATATAACTGGCCGCCTGCGCGCCAATCCAGGCCGGAGGCGCCACGGGCGCCATGTTCGGCGTCTTGAATCCGCCCAACGTCTTGTTGGTGGGAGGCGGAGCATACACGGCTGCGCGATTCAACACATCGAACGGCGCGGCGGCCAGATGGGCAAAACCCCCCATCGCTTCTACGCCCGTAAAGCCGGAGTTCTTCACCGCCCGCAACAAATCCATCTTTCCGTCTTTGAGAAACTGCGGATCGATCTGCCGCCGGGCTTCCGAGTAGGGAACCGGGTTGACATACCATCGCAGGTGAGGCGCCCCGGCGCTGGTCTTCTCCGCATCGGCCTGGCAGCGCTTCATGACCGTCTGATAGCCGGCGATCTTCTCCAGCGTGTCGCCCCCTTGTCCGGCAATCCGCTCCATGATGGTTTTGGCCACTCCCTCGTCTTCTACGGCCCCCAGAATGTTTTGCATGATGAAGTACGCCATCTGCGGCGACCGCTGCGGATCCTTCGCGTGCTTGGGAAGCTGAAACACGGTGAGCTTCTCTTTTCGCACCAGGTCTTGCCGCCACGAAGCCGCCCGCTGATGAACGGCCTTCCTTGGATCGGACAGGCTCTTGAAAACCTTCGTCAGCACCGCCGTGGCCGCCGGCACATTGCCCGTCACATCGACCAGAACCACGCGCACCGGCCTTTTGGGCGGCGTGTGAACCAGCGCGATCGTGGCTTCGCCGCGTGCAATGTCCTTTACATCGTCCCAGGTGACGCCGTATTGAATGCTGTCGGCGTCGGCCTCATTCCGAACCTGCGCCCGCAGATCGTCCAGGTAGGGCTTCATCAGCGGATCGTTCAGCCAGCGGCCAAACTCGGTCTGATCCCACTTCTCCTGCATCAATTGCACATCCGGGCAAAGAAGGCAGCCCTTGGTGGTGTCCGGCAGCAGTTGGGACATCGGCGGCGCGGCGAAGGCTACCGACGTGAGAAGTGCGAATAGCAAGGCCAACGGCAAACGCATAGTAAAGCTCCGTGGTAATAAGGATGAAGGATGAAGGATGAAGCAGAAATCGAAGCACGTCTCTTCGTCCATCCTGCATCGACCTCAGCATGAATACACAACACCCACATCGTTCTGACTCATCCTTCATCCTTCATCCTTCATCCTTCATCCTTTAGAAACGCTTCAATCCGGTCAAACCCGGCCTTCAGATTCTCCATGCTGGTGGCGAACGACGCGCGGGCATAACCTTCGGCGCCGAAGGCGGAGCCCATGACCATGCCGACGCTCTGCTGAGCCAGAAGCTCCAGGCACCATTGCGTGGAGTTATCGACCCGCACGCCGCGGTAGGTGCGGCCCAACTGCGATTTGATGTTGAGGAACGCATAGAAGGCGCCGGCCATCTCGGAGCAGCTTAGCCCCGGCAGCGTGGCGATCCGCTGGCGCACGAACTCGCGCCGCTTGACAAATTCCTGGAGCATCTCTCCCACGCACTCTTGCGGACCGGTGAGAGCTGCAAGCGCCGCGTACTGGCTCACGCTGCTGGGGTTGCTGGTCTCCTGGCTCTGCAGATCGGCAACGGCTTTGGCGATATTGGCCGGCGATATTGTCCAGCCGATGCGCCAACCCGTCATGGCGTAGGCCTTGCTCACGCCGTTGATCAGCACGGTGCGCTCCTGCAGGCCGGGCCGCACGGTGGGAAAGCTGGCAAACCGATGATTCCCGTAGACCAGTTGCTCGTAAATCTCGTCGCTGATTACGACCAGTTCCTTGGCGATCGCCACGTCGGCCAATGCCCCCAGTTCCTCCGGCGAATACATGCTGCCGGTGGGATTGGACGGGGAGCATAGCAGCAAGATCTTGCTTCGCGACGAGATCGCCTCGCGCAACGCCTCGGGAGACAGTTTGAAGTTGTCTTCCTGCCGCGTCGGCACAATCACGGGTACGGCGCCCGTGAGCTTGACCAGCTCCGCGTAGCTCACCCAGTACGGGGCCGGGATAATGACTTCGTCCCCCGGATCGCACAGCACCGTAAAGATATTGTGCAGCGCGTGCTTCGCCCCGTTGGAGACCACCACCTGCTGCGGCGAATACTTCAGTCCGTGCCGGGCTTCGTACTGCTTCACCACGGCGGCCTTGAGCTCGGGAATGCCGCTGGCAACGGTGTAATGGGTGTGGCCGGCTTGCATGGCGGCGGTGGCGGCATCGCAAATATGCTGGGGCGTGGTGAAGTCCGGCTCACCGACGGAAAAGTCGTAGACGGTCTTGCCCGCGGCCACCAGCTCCTTGGCCTTGGCCGCCATGGCCAACGTGGCCGAAGGCTCCAGCGCCTGCACGATGCGTGAAATCTTCATGGTCATCTGTACGGCCTTTGCCGTCGTAGAGTGTCAAGCAGCTCAAAAACCGACCGCCATCATAGGCCCTGCGTCAAATCGTTCCAAGGGACGGACGGTATCATGCCGTGGCCAGGGACACCAGGCCTTGCCAGCAAGCGGCGGATCTAGTCCGTTGATCTGCGGTGGGGAGAGGCTCATCGCTCGCGATAGGTTTGCGGCTCTTGTGGTAGATCGCTCTGCTGCGGATGCTGGTACATGAGGCAAGCGGTCCCTTGCGAAGGGGATGTGTGGTGCAACGAGAGTTCCCTTTGGTCGATCGATGAAAACCGACGAATTCACAGCGATTGTTCGCGATTTGAGGGCCCTGCCTCATGAAACCGAATGGGTAGAGTTCAAACACAACAACGCCGACCCCCAGGAGATCGGCGCGAACCTATCGGCGATCTCTAACTCGGCTGCGTTGCATGGCAAACCGATGGGCTACATCGTGTGGGGCATCGCCAACGATTCGCACGAAGTTGTGGGCACGACGTTCAAGCCCGGAAAGGTGAAAAAGGGAATGAAGACTTGGAGAGCTGGTTGTCTCGTCTCTTGCATCCCCGGATCGATGTAAAGATCGCATTGGACGAGGTGGATGGCCACCCCCTGGTGCTGTTTGAGATTCCGCCAGCGGCCACCATGCCAACGCGCTTCTCCACCTCGCCGAACAATCGCCACAAAGACCGTTCCTTCTCCGGAAACTCGAACAAGCGTTGCGGCGGAAGGTCAGGATGTATCCTGAGATCGCGACGTCGTCCGACGTGGAGTTTGTGGCCGCAATTCCTGTTTCGAACGGTGCTCACTGCGATCGACTATCCCCGGTATTTTCGCATGATGGAGCGACCGCGGTTACGCCGTCGGCTTTGAAGGGGTGATTCGATACATCAATGACCAGCTGCCTCAGAACGAGAAGATCGACTATCTCCTCCTTGAGAGTCTCAAACCGGTCGTCATCCCGGTAGATCACAACTCGCAACACTTTGCGCGCCAGACGGCGGAAGTCGCTCAGTTTCTGTGCAAACAGCACAGCTCCCACGATGAGGGGCGCACCCGGATTGGAGATCTCAATCCGACTCCCGAAAACCCTCATTGCGCGACCTCGGAGGCTGATCGATGAAACGCAGCGGCTCGGGGGCGGCAGTTGGTGCAGTTCGATGGAGATGATTACTTTGTCTACACCTGCAGTAAGAACCTCCAGAATCGCACTGCGGTTATCGGGCAGCGGTCGGTCGAGAGTATGTCCGCGTGGGCAGCTACACCAAAGCACTCGGCGATCCGAGAGTTGGTCGCCAACGCGCTAATCCACCAGGATTTCCTGATTAGCGGCGCCGGTCCGATGATCGAGATCAGATCATCCACCGTCAGGGCGTTAACCGCTACGACATTACTAACGTGCAAACAAGACCGCGACCGTGTTGTCCGCGGGTGTTCTGAAGTCGGACCACGAAGCTTCGTAGACATGGATCGGGAGGAGCGTGTTCGTGCCTGCTACCAGCACGCCTGTCTGCTGTACGTCTCGGGACAGCGGATGACGAACGCGTCGTTACGCCACAGGCTGGGGATTAAAGAGGACAATTATCCGCAGGCGTCAAAAGTGATCCGAGAGGCAGTCGCTTCCGGATTGATCTTGTTGCACGCCGGCAGCAGCCGATCCAGCCGGGATCGCAGCTACCTCCCGTTCTGGGCCTGATTGTGTGTAACGAGATGTAACGCGGTCGGCCAGACGGCTTACGTGACCGCGATTTACCCTAATGGGTATAAGTACTTGCGTCCGTGCAAGGATATAACTGTTGTCTTTTGACGGGAAGAGATCTGCAATGAAGTTCCACGTTCGGCCGTCTGTTATACTGCCAACGGGGTCCGATGCACTCGTGGCGAGGCCGTTGTGGGATCGATTGTCCAGCGATTTCGATGCGCGGTTGTGCTGCTGGTGGTGCAGGGCGGCGTTCTGGCGATGGCGGCCGACGAGCAGCAGGTTGTCTTCAATCGCGATGTGCGGCCGATCTTGTCGGACGTGTGCTTTAAGTGTCACGGACCGGATGCCCAGAAGCGGCAGGCGGAGCTGCGGTTCGATGTCGAGGCGGCGGCCAAGGC
>JBGTDH010000380.1:0-3810 GCA_041748435.1 Pirellulales bacterium | reverse complement strand
GAAAGAAATCGAGCATGAAACAAATGATCTGCGACTCTGGCCAACGGCACACATGCCGGCCCGCCCATCCCACGCACGGAGGACGGCGCACGAGCCCATGCAAAATCACACACCGACCTTCGCTTGTTTAAGGTCTAGTGAAAGTGATGCCGCGGGCAAGAAATCAAAGATCTGCATCCGTCATGCCGGCATCGCGCATGATGCGGCGCTGCGTGCCCAACCGGAGATCTTGTTGCCATGAACAGGTACGACGACTTGGCGATTGAGAGCATCGTGGCGGTGGACATGATGACTTCCGGCCACGCGCAATAAGTACCAGCCGCGGTTTTCAAGCAACCGGCCCATTCGCTTTCCGGAGATGGGCTTCATGCCGCCCCTTGCCGCGCGGTGCGCACCGCGTGTTCATGGGCAGCGGCGAGCCAGGCTTCCGCAGCCTCGCGAATGTTGGAGGTTGCAATTTCAAGTGTGTCCCCGTCGGAGTAGAAGCCGGGCAGGGCGGGTATTTCGGCTGAGTAGCCTCCGTCGGGCTCGGGGTGCAGCAGGGCGTCGAGCGTGACTTGCAGTGGAACTGCAATCGGTAATGCATATCAGCCTCCGATGAGTGGATGTCTATGATCGTAGGGTAGACGCCGCCGAGCTTCCAGAGATGAACTATATAACTGCACCCGATGCGATTAATTGTCCGCGGCTACTGCGATCGCTTCACTTGCACATCGTCGATCGAAAGCTCGCCGGTTGCGCCCAGCAGCCCGACGCGGATGATCACTTCGCGGGCCGACGGCGGGACGCGCACCATGCTGGACACCTGCTGCCAACCGAACGTGCCGCGCCACGGACCCAGCGGCTTGGTATCCACGGTCTTGCGGCTGTCGTCGTAGAAGACCAGCCACAGGGAAGCGGCCTCGTCGCGCGTCGATCCGGGAATGATGGCGTTGCCTTTAATCCACAAAGAGACATCCAGGTTCTTGACCTGTCGACCATCGGCGGCAAACGCCTGCAGGGCCTGCGCCTCGCGGCCGGGTTCGGAGTTGAGGAACGTCATATACTTCTTCCCTTCCGGCGCATCGCCCGGGTCGGCCAGCTTGGCCAATCGCTGGTAATGCCAGCCGCGCGGCTTGGGCGGGTCTTCACCAATCACCTCTTCGAAGCCAGGGTTGACCAGCCGCGGATTCAACGGGTCGGGCTTCACATCGCGGCTGGCCTCGGCCGCCCCGGTCATCGGCACAAACAGAGTCGGCAGCAAGGCCTCCTGCTCCAGCTTGCCCTCCACTTTCTTGTACAAGTACAAGGTCTGCTGGTAACGCTCGCCCAGCGGGATCACCATGCGGCCTCCTTCCTTGAGCTGATCGATCAGCGGCTGCGGCACTTTCTCCGGCGAGCAGGTCACAATGATCTTGTCGAACGGCGCATGCTCCGCCCAGCCCTGGTAGCCATCGCCAATCTTGGTGAAGACGTTGGCGTACTTCAGACGCCGCAGCGCCAGGGCGGCCCGCCGGCCGAGCGGCTCGACAATCTCGATGCTGTACACTTCCTTGACCAACGGGCTGAGAATGGCGGCCTGATAGCCGCTGCCCGTCCCAATCTCCAGGACCTTATCGGTCGGCTGAGGATCGATCTGCTCGGTCATGTAGGCCACCACAAACGGCGGGCTGATGGTCTGCCCCTCCCCGATCGGCAGCGCCATATCGAAATACGCCAGATGCCGCTGACCCGTGGGCACAAACTCGTGACGCGGCGTGCTGCGCGAAGCCTCCAGCACACGCGGGTTCTTCACCCCCGCGCCCTTGACATCCTCTTCCACCATGCGGTTGCGCGCTTCCACCAGCGCCTGCGGCGCTTGCGCCCTTGCGGGGTGAATCCAACACAGCAACACGCCGACACCGAGGATGAAGTTGATTCCTGAGGTCCGCATGGGCGCTTCCTTTGCGTCGTTCCAATTAACAGAGTTCGTAGACCACCTCCAGATTATAGCGCGCCGCGGGCGCCTAGACACGCTCGCTCAGGTCGCGGTTTTCAGGGCGCCGGCAATGTTCGTGAATTGCTCCAAGGCGTGCTGCAAGTCGTCAACGATCTCTTGTGCCAGCACGTCCGGATCGGCAGGCTGGCACTATCTTCCAGGCTTTCGTCCTTGATCCAGAACAGGTCCAGGCTCAGCTTGTCCCGCTTGAGAAGCTCATCATAGCGGTACGAGCGCCAACGGCCGCCAGGGTTCTCCTCCGTCCAGGTCGCCTGTCGTTTGGGGATTGCTCCGGGTTTGTAGAGCTTCACGAACTCATCGAAATCCGACCGCTTGACCGCGTTTTGCTTCTGCGTGAAGTGCCGGTTGGTGCGCAGATCGTAGACCCAGATGGCCTTCGTCCACGGGTTCTCTTGCGGCGCCTTGCGATCGAAGAACAGCACGTTCGCCTTGACGCCTGGCTTGTAAAAGATCCCGGTGGGCAAACGCAGCAGCGTATGCACGTCGCATTGCTTGAGAAGCTGCTCGCGGATCTTCTGACCCGGTCCCCCTTCGAACAGCACGTTGTCCGGCACCACCATCGGCTGCGTGCTGAGGAACTCCAGCACGTCGCGGTAATGCTGATAGAGCTCCGCGCCGTCCTTGTTCAACAGACTCGACCAGTCATACGCGATCGTGGTGCCCTTCTTGTCCTTGCCTTTGGGAATACGGTTCGGCTGACTGTAGGGGGCCTTGGTCAGTTCGTCGGCCATCTTCAGAAACAGCAGAAAGGTCAACTGCTCCACGTAGGCCATGTAAGAAAGGCCGTCGTCCTTCAGGACGCCGGCATACGACCAGACGCGCGTGCCGATCTGACTGGCCGAAGGGGAAGCGATTGCAGGCCTGCTGGATTGGCCCATGTTGTTGTTGCTTGCATGTCTTGCTTGCCGCACAGCCCGGTTCACCGGGCTTCGCCGCGCTAGCGGTAATAGGCCCGCCGTTTGACGGCGGGTCTTGCGGAGCGTCCCCCGTCCCAATTAGCCCCGTTCACGGGGCTTCTCGCTAAACCGGCTTCAGCCCCTTGCCTCTAATCCTCCAATCGCGTCATGCGCTCCAGCCGATCGTGGCAACTGCCCCGCGCATGATGCTCGCGTTGGTTTCTAATGTAGGCCCGCACCCATTCCAAGTCTCCCGTGCCGAAACTCACTACGCCGTAGCCCGCCTGCCACTCCAGGGCCTTGCCGCTACGCCCGAAGCGGGCGTTCACGTCGTGTGCCGTTCCGCCCTTGAGGCGACCGATAAACTCGCTGATGGTCAGCGTGGGCGGAATCGAAATCGCCAGATGCACGTGGGTTTCAATGCCGCCAATCTCGTGGACGAACACTCCCGGCTCTTCCACGCAGCGCCGGCGCAGTTCCCGATGCGTCAGCGTTTCCACATCGGCGATCAGCAGGGGATCGCTGTTTTTTGCATGCCACGTCAGGTGCAGATTAATCTCGCTGTAATAATTGTGCGACATGGAAGCTCCAAGAATGCGAGATGCATCGAGCGCCCGGCAGCATAGCGTGCAGACATCGTCGGTGGTAGCGCTGCGCCGTCAACGACAGGGCAGCGAGAAGCCCCGTGAACGGGGCTCCGAAATTGTCGCGTGCGCGGCGTCGCGTCGACCCGCCGTCAACGGCGGGCCTAAGACCGCTTCCGCGGCGAAGCCCGGTGAACCGGGCTGGGGCGAGTGGAATGCCGAGGCCCGGTGCGTTGCGAGTGGAATGCCGGAGCCGGGGCCGTTGCGAGTGGAATGCGGAGCCGTTGCAAGTGGACTCCCCAGCCCCGTTCACGGGGCTTTGCCGCGCTAGCGGTACTCGGCCCGCCTTTGA
>JBGTDH010000379.1:0-11088 GCA_041748435.1 Pirellulales bacterium | reverse complement strand
AGGAGTCACTGCATGAACGCACTCGGGGTTAGAAGTGAGCTGGTTGACGCATTGCAACTCGATCTCGTTGGCCCATCTGAGTCACTCGGCAATCACGACGAGATTCTCTCGCAGGGGCCGGCCCGCTGGTATTTGACCGGCTTCATTGTGCCGCTCGACGCCGAGCCGGCCCAGCGCGCCGACGAAGATAGTACCGAAGAAGTCGACGAGGTTGGCGATGCCGCGGGCGTAGATGACGCCGCCGCTCCGGAGCCGGCGTCGGCCCGACAGCGTTATCTGCCATCGTCGATCGGGCTTAGCCTGCTCGTGAATCAGGCGACATTGCAACTCGACGTGTGCGTTCGTTGGGGCGACTACAAGCGCCGCAAGCCAGCCGATGGCCACGGCTCCGGCGAGGAGTGGGAGCGGCAGGAACGGCAGGAACAAATGACGCTGAACGTGCCCGCCGAAACGAACCATCCGCCAGACGAAGCCGAGGTACCCGGCAGCCGTGGGCTGATGGTGGCGATTTCGGTTAGAAAGGTTGTGAGCGACGGGAACGAGTGCGATTTGCCCCGGGGAACTCGCTCCGTTTCTGTGTTTCTGGTGAATCGCCGTCGCCCCGCGCCCGACGACCTGCGCGACGAGGCCTTTGCGTTTCAAGCCCAGCTTGAGGTTCACAGCGGCGAGCCATTTGTGCCGCGCCCCAATGTTCGCAATTTGGAGAGCGATGACTGGGATGAGCGAGTGGCCGATTTGCAATTCCGCGATGCCTGCGAATATGCCGTGGGTCATAGCGTGGCAACCCAGGCGGAAATGTGCGATTGCCACTGCCAGACAGTTCGCACGTGCTGGATTCCCGCCGCCGAGGTGGAGCGCGTCGCGGCCGCCCCGATTGCCGACGTCGAGCTCTTCATGGAACCGCTGGGAGCGCTGCCCGACGGAGCCGCCGCCAAGGCCAAGCTGGGTAATTTGGTTTCGGAATACCGAGCTTGGATCGCCGCCCAAAAAGCCATCGCGCCCGCGACTCCCGCCGAGCGCAAGGAAACTGCAGATGAACTTACCGGCCGGGCAACGGTCGCAGCCCGTCGCATCGAGCAGGGAATCGAACTGCTCAACGACCCGCAGTGCTTGGAAGCCTTTCGGATTGCTAATCGGGCGATGGCAACCGCCGCGAAGCGTCGGCAGGCCGTGATGCAGGGTAAGCCAGAATCGTCAGTGCAGCCGGCCTGGCGGCCATTTCAGCTTGCATTCCTCTTGATGAATCTCAAGGGCATCGCCCAGCCGACCGCCGCCGACCGAGAGGTTGTTGATTTGCTGTTCTTTCCCACCGGCGGCGGCAAGACCGAGGCCTACTTGGGGCTGGCAGCGTTCACGCTCGTGTTGCGCCGGCTGCGAAATCCCGGAATCGCCGGGGCCGGCATGAGCGTGCTCATGCGGTACACGCTCCGTCTTCTTACGCTCGACCAACTCGGCCGCGCCGCAACGCTCATTTGTGCTTTGGAGTTGGAGAGGCAAAACGACGTGGAGAAGCTCGGCGAATGGCCCTTCGAGATCGGTCTGTGGGTGGGCAAGGCAGCCACGCCCAACGTCATGGGCCGCAAGGGAGATAACAACAAAGACTCGGCACGTTTCAAGACCATCGCCTTTCAGAACGACGACCGCAAGCCTTCCCCAATTCCACTTGAGGAGTGTCCATGGTGCGGCAGGAAGTTCAAGACTGCGTCGTTCAAGCTCATCCCCAACACCGACGAACCCACCGATCTGCGAATTAACTGCGTCAATCGCGACTGCGCCTTTAGCCGCGGAAACGCCCTGCCGATCCTGGCGGTCGATGAGCCAGTCTATCGTCGGTTGCCCTGCTTCATGATCGCCACGGTCGATAAGTTTGCCGCCATGCCCTGGACTGGCGAGGTCGGGGGGTTCTTCGGCCGTGTGCAGCGGTACGACAGGTTCGGCTTTTATGGACCGTGCGACCCGGTTGCTGGCCGCCCGCTCCCCGCCGAACGGCTGCTACCGCCCGATCTCGTGATTCAAGATGAGCTGCATCTAATCTCCGGTCCACTGGGGACCATCGCCGGGCTTTACGAGACCGCACTCGATGAGCTTTGCACGCATCAGGTAGGTGGGCACCGCGTGCGACCCAAGGTAGTGGCTTCGACCGCGACGGTCCGACGAGCTGAGAATCAGATTCGAGCGATCTTCAATCACCGGCTCGTGGACATTTTCCCACCACCCGGACCGGATCGAAAGGACTCATTCTTCGCCAAGACCCAGTCGGTTGAGGAGAGTAACGCTCGTTTGTATCTCGGCGTGGCCGCCCAAGGGCGCAGCCCGAAAGTGGTGATGTTGCGGGTCTATCTGGCGCTATTAGCGGCCGGGCAGCGGTGGTACGCCGGGCACGACAAGAAGTCTGGCCTGCCGAATCCCGCCGATCCATACATGACGCTGCTTGGATACTTCAATAGCCTGCGCGAGTTGGGAGGTGCCCGCCGGCTGATTGAAGACGAGGTTCGCAACCGCCTCAAGGATTATGCGAGCCGCAAGCGCGTGGGCGAGACGAAAGGTGTTTTCGAGAATCGCGACATCGACTACGAACCCGTCGAGTTGACGAGCCGCGTGAGCACCGCCCAGGTCTCCGAGGCCAAACGACGCCTTTCGCTTCCCGTTCACGAGAAAGGCAAGGTTGATGTGGCGATTGCCACGAATATGATCTCGGTAGGTCTCGATATTACGCGGCTGGGGCTGATGGTGGTATTCGGCCAACCCAAAACGAGCGCCGAGTATATCCAGGCCACGAGCCGTGTGGGTCGCCAACACGAGAAGCCGGGGCTCGTCGTTACGATCCTCAATATCCACAAGCCGCGCGACCGCTCCCACTATGAACGGTTCGCGGCTTACCACCAATCCTTCTACCGCAGCGTCGAGGCCACCAGTGTTACGCCGTTCTCGCCGCGAGCGCTCGACCGCGCACTGGCGGGCACACTCGTGGCACTCGTGCGACAGGCGCACCTAGCGATGACCCCGCCACGCGGAGCGACCGAGATTCTTCGCGAGCGGGCCAGGCTCGACTTCGCCGTCAATGCGCTGGCGGAGCGGGCGTTTTCACACAACAAGAATTTGCCCGACGACGAGAAGGAGCGATTACGGCTGCGTGTGCAGGAGCGGGCCCGGGACCTCTTGGACGATTGGAGCAAGATCGCCAACGACTTGAACCAGGCCGGTGTCGGCCTTCAATACCAAACCGAAACCGGCGGGGCCCAGCGACTGCTGTATGAGTTCTTGAACCCGGAGGTCAAAAACCTGCCGCCTCAGAATCCGAAGATGAAGTTCCGCGCCAACCGTTCGATGCGCGATGTCGAGCCCAGCGTTAACCTGTGGCTCAAGACGATGGACGGGATTGAGATCGAGGAGGACGAAGCATGACCCGCAAACAGGGCGCCAGGCCCCAAGGACAGCTTCGCCGAAGCCAGGTAATCACCACCTTTGGCCCCGGCGCGATGGTCGATTTGCCGAATCATTCGGTGCTAATCGCCGGGCTCGACGCCTGGTCGCAGGGGGGCGAGGAGATCATCGAGCCGCGTCTGACGCAGAAGCTCGCTAAGATCGTGGACGTGCCATCAGTCCGACTATTCAGCCCCCCACCTGACCAGGACGATCCGACGGCACCGCAAACCGGGATCGACGCCTTTCAGTTTCCGCAATGGTTCATTACGCAGGACGTGGACCCCATTGAACTGGAATCGAACGTGCGATCGCGCATGTTGGTTCACCGCAAGGCGCTGACGAAGGGAAAGTTTATCGATGGCCGCAAGAAGAAGCGGGCAGTCGTTCCGGTCCGTTTTGTGCGAGCTTGCCGCGCAGGGCACATCGACGACATCGACTGGTACACGTTCGTCCATGGCGGCCAGACCGAGTGTCGGCGGCAGCTTTGGATTGACGAACGAGGCACGAGCGGAGACCTCTCCGAAGTCTGGGTTCGCTGCGAATGCGGCAAAGCCGAACGCAACATGGCGCAAGCCGCTGTCTTGGCCAATCGGGCGCTGGGTAATTGCGACGGGTCGCGACCTTGGCTTGGCCCGTACACCAAGGAATCGTGCGGCGAACCAAGCCGACTCCTGATTCGGACGGCGAGCAACGCCTATTTCCCCCAGACCATGACCGTCATTTCGCTGCCCGATCGAGACGAGACGGTTAAGCAGGCGATCGATGCCGCCTGGGAATACCTTGAAAACGTGGAAGACCTGGAACAATTGAAATACGAGCGCAAGAAGGCCAAGGTCAAGGCGGCACTCGAAGGGATCAGCGACGACGAAGTGCTCGGCGAGATTCAGTTTCGACTAAGGAATGCGCCCCGAGACGAGAAGAAGGTCAAGTTTGCCGAGCTGGAAACTCTCATTGCGAGTAAAGAGGAGTTCGGTGATGACAAACCCCACGGCAACTTTTTCGCGCGAACGCTCCCTCACGCGCCGTGGGATCAGCCGTGGATGCAGTCCATTGAGCGAGTCATTCTCCTGCATCGATTGCGCGAAGTCGTTGCCCAAGTGGGCTTCACTCGCTTTGAAGCGGCGGCGCCGGACACTGACGGCGAGCTGGAAATGGGCGTTCGGCGAGCATCGCTTGCTAGGGAGATTAGTTGGCTTCCCGCAGTGGAGAACAAGGGGGAAGGGGTATTCCTCCAATTTCGCAGCGAGGCAATCCGAACCTGGGTGGCTAGAGCCGATGTTCAAGACCGAGGCCGCAATTTGATCGCAGGCTTCGATTGCTGGCGACACGAACACGAAGGCACGCGCCGCGTTTTTCCCGGCCTGCCGTATCTTATGCTGCATTCGTTTTCACACCTACTTATTACGGCGGTTTCACTTGAATGCGGATACCCAGCGAGTTCCGTCCGCGAGCGGATCTATTCCATTCCCGACGTGGGATACGGCGTACTGCTCTACACCGGCTCGGCCGATGCGGAAGGCACTTTGGGCGGGCTCGTTCAGGTCGGCCGCCACATTCATGAGCACGTTCGGAACGCTCTAAAGTTGGGCGAGCTTTGTTCCAACGACCCCGTTTGCGCTCAACACGAAGCGCAAAACGCCCATGAGCGCCGATTTCTGCATGGCGCAGCGTGCCACGGCTGCCTGTTGATCGCCGAAACCTCTTGTGAACAGCAGAACGACTTTCTCGACCGGGCGCTCGCGGTGCCGACCGTGGATCATCTCGGCGTCGAATTCTTCGACGTTCCCCTCAATGGCTGAGTACCTGCAAAAGCTGTCCGTTGCCGACTTACGCGACCTTGCCGCGGCGCTTCGGTCGGGACGTTTATCCCCTCCCTACGGTCACCTTAGCGTGCAGCGCATCTTGAATGGGAACATGGCGGCTGCCGTCGCCACACACTTTCAGGAACTCGCCGGCACCGGTTTTGGGCATGACCAGATCGCTACGACCTTGGAATTGCTCGCGGCCGACCGGCAAAGCCGATTGCGGTTTGATGACCAACTCGATGTCGTTACAACTGGCCCCGAGATCCACGGCGTGGCGAACCGAGACACAAGCGTTGTCGTTCGCGAGCTTTTCGCGAACGCCAAAAGGAGTGTTTTGGTAGCTGGTTATGCCGTCTTTCAAGGCCAGCGGGTATTCCAGGCGCTGGCGGACCAAATGGTTAGCCAACCCTCTCTCGACGTTCGCCTGTTCCTCGACATTCAGCGCGGCCCGGGCGATACGACTACTGGAGCCGAATTGGTTCGGCGATTTGCGGGCAGATTTCGCACACATCAGTGGCCCACCGGCCACCCGTTGCCCACAATTTACTACGATCGCCGGTCGCTGGAAATCGGTGCCGACAAGCGGGCCTGCTTGCACGCAAAGTGCGTCGTCGTCGACAGCGAGGCCGTGTTCGTATCGTCAGCGAACTTTACTGAGGCTGCCCAAGAGCGCAACATTGAGGTGGGGATTCTGATTCGCTCTGGCGTCGTCGCCGAGCGAATTAAGCGATTCTTCGATGCCTTACTGGCCGACGGCACATTGATCCCCATTCAATGAGACCGAACCACTATAGGTGTGACGTGGGGCCTGAGCCCTCCTTATATATATATATATAGCGCTATGGCTGCCCCGACGAATTAGATCACTATCCGCTCAATCTCATCGAGCGTGATCTCGTCGCTCGTGCGATCGTAGAGCTTCGTCGTCCGCGGCGACTCGTGGCATGCGATCAATTGCGCATTTTCGAAAGTCCCCCCGCAATGCACCCCAAGCGCTGACCTATTCGGGCTTATCGCACCCGGCTAGAATCGGCCTTTCCGCGCTGTTGGAGCTGGCACGCTGGTGCCAGCAGCGTCTCAACCAGACTCAAGGAGGAGAGACATGCGCAAGCCCAGTCACGTCCCGCGTTCCGCGGAAAAAAAGGGGTTCAGCAAGTACGCCTGAAGGAGTTGTGGAGCCACCTGCCCGAGGCCAACCGACGCGAAGTCGGTCAGGTTCTGGCTCAGATGATTGCCAAGCTGGTCCTTCTTCCCGCTCAAAGAGAGGAGGGGCCAAATGAATGATCATGCGCCTCCCGAGTTGGCTCCGGAATCAACCCAGCCACGCTCACGGGATTCTTTCTGCTTCCGCGGATCGACCAAACTGCAACCCCATCACCTGGAGCGATCTGCGATTGTCTATGTGCGGCAGTCCAGCGCACAGCAGGTGCTTGAGCATCAAGAATCGGCAGCTCGTCAGTACGCACTGGTGCATCGTGCCCACGATTTGGGATGGTCGGTTGAGCAAGTCGAGGTGATTGATGAAGATCAGGGGCAGAGCGGCTCGACGGCCGAAGGGCGGCTGGGCTTCCAGAGACTGTTGGCTGAAGTCAGCCTGGACCACGTGGGCATCGTTCTGGGAATCGAGATGAGTCGATTGGCGCGGTCCAATAAGGACTGGCATCAGCTCATTGAGCTTTGCGCCATCTTTCGCACGTTGCTCGCCGACCAGGATGGACTTTACGACCCAACCGACTACAACGATCGGTTACTCCTCGGCGTGAAGGGGACCATCTCTGAAGCAGAGCTTCATATCTTGCGAGGGCGGATGTATCAGGCCGCGCTCAACAAGGCTAAACGCGGTGAACTCTACATCCTTCCGCCAGTCGGCTACGTGAAGTTGACCACGGGCGGCTTTGCACTTGATCCAGACGAGCAAGTTCAGACCGTCGTGCGGCTCGTCTTCGAGGAGTTTGATCGATGCAGTACGGTGCGCGGAGTGGTCCGATACCTTGTGAAGAATGGAATCAAGATTCCCGTTCGCCCGCACGCGGGGCTGAATCGAGGGCAGCTTGAATGGCGGAGGCCGACGCGCGATACCGTCGGCATGATCCTCACGCACCCGCTCTATTCAGGGACATATCGCTACGGCCATCGGCAAGTGGATCCGCGACGAAAAAAGCCAGGGCATCCCGGTTCGGGGCGCGTCGTTATGGCGACCGATGATTATCATGCGCTCATTCCCAACCATTGTCCTCCTTATATCACCGTCGAGCGCTATGAACTGAATCAGGTTCGACTCGCCGAAAACCAAGCTCGGGCTGAGTCAAAGGGGGCTCCTCGCGAAGGCATTTCGTTGCTTGCTGGGCTGGTGGTCTGCAGCCGTTGCCAACGGCGGATGGCGGTTCACTATTCTGGGAGTAAGCAGACGCTTCGCTACGCCTGTCGATCTGGAATGAACGACTGCCAAGGCCCGTCGTGCCAAAGTCTGTCCGGACGTGTTCTGGACCGAATGGTGACCGAGAAGATCATGGCCGCGCTCGAGCCGGCTGCACTCGAATTGAATCTCAGCGCGGCCAACGATCTGCAGAAGGAGCGCGAGCGCCTGGAGATAAACTGGCAACAGCGATTGGAGCGAGTGCGATACGAGGAGGATCGAGCGTCCCGGCAGTACCAAGCTGTCGAACCGGAGAACCGGCTTGTGGCACGTGAATTGGAGCGCCGATGGGAGACGGCGCTGGCTGAACTTCAAAACGTGCAGCAGGAGTTTGCCCGATTTCGCAAGTCCCGGCCGACGGGGCTTTCGGCCGAGGAACGCAAGGCGATCTTGGACCTTGCTCAGAACCTTCCTGCTGTTTGGAATGCGACCTCGACATCATCGGCGGACCGGCAACGCATTGTCCGCCTGCTGATTGAACGCGTCGTGGTCAATATTCACCAGGGGACGGACCAGTGCGACGCGACGCTTGAATGGTCCGGTGGCTTTACCAGCCAGCATGAATTGGTTCGGCCGGTGCAGCGCTACGAGCAGATGGCCAACTACGAGCAACTGATCGCACGGATCAGGCAACTCCGCAGCCAGGGGCATTCCTTCGCGTCCGTCGCCGAGCACCTCAATCGGGAAGGATTCCGGCCGTCTAAACGAGCCAGGAAATTCAACTCGGATACGGTAAGCCTGTTTGTGCGGCGACTTGAAAAGCGACCCCCGGGATCGAAGGCCAAAGCACCGATTGGACTGCTGCATGAAAACGAATGGCTGGTCACCACCTTGGCCGCCGAGTTGGAGGTGCCCAAGAATACGCTATTCGCTTGGATCAAACACGGCTGGATACGCGTTGCTCGGCAATTGCCTGGTTACCGAGGCCGCACGATCTGCTGGGTTGACGCCAACGAACTTGATCGGTTGCGCCGCTTACGGAAGACCAAGCGCGGTTGGTGGGACCCGCCGTTGTCTGCCGAACTGACGACACCCAATCCGATGCCGAAGCGGGAGTCGGCGGCCAGAAAGCCGCGCTGATACAGGGCTACTCTTGTAGCTGTCCGTCAAGCAATGGACCTTCGGGCATTGACGGTACTGGCTGACGATGGGCTAGTAAATGGCACGGTTGCTTTCCATTTTCAAGCTCTGCTATGCTTCGGATAAAGTGAGTTTTCTGAAGCAAAACGTCGGGGTCGAATCGACTAGCAAAACGACACAGATCGTTATCGGAGGCAAGGAGCCAATCCCTGCGTTTGACAAGTCGCTCGATTTGAGCGGCAGTAATCTTCGTAGCATGCTGCATCAAGCTGTGCGAAGTTGGCTAGGCAAAACGCCATCGAAACTCACCCGCGTCAACTATCAACGCGACATCCGCTTCTTTTTCTCCTTCGCGGAGATCCCGGCGGATGAGTTGGAGCAACTGCTCGCCGTTCGACCGGAACTCGTCGCGGCGTGGCGGGACAGCTTGCGCGAGCGGGGGCTTGCCAATGCTACAATCCGACGAAAAATGACCGTGCTCAGGTCGCTGTATTCGTATCTGCAGACCTATGGATACGTCGGCGCAAACCCAGCGCACGGGAAATTTGTAAAGGCGCCGCCGGTCCCACGCGATGGCAAGACCTTGGGCCTCTCCCCTTCTGACTGTCGCCGGCTGATGGAGACGCCAGACGTCGATACTCCATCCGGGATCCGCGACCGTGCGATTCTAGGCGTGCTCGCCTACTCGGCCTGTCGCGTCGGAGAACTTGTCACCTTGCAAGTGAAGGATTTCCGGACGAGCGGCGAGCATCGTGTCCTCTCGATCTTCGGCAAGGGCGGCAAGGAGCGAACGGTGCCTCTTCACGTAGAAGCCGTTGAACGGCTGATCCAGTGGATTGACGTGGCCGGCATTGCGGACGATAGGTCCGGCCCGCTGTTCCGTCCCGCGGCCTCTCCGCGCGGCCGCGGACGAGATGGCTTTCTCCAGTCGAGCCTGACAACTCGTTCCGTGGAACACCTCATGAAGCGCTATGCGCGGCAGGCTTGCCTCGACGAGGCGGTCTCCGTCCACTCACTCCGGGTCACCGCGCTTACAACAGCACGGGAGCGGGGCGCGGACATTATTGATCTTCAAGATTTTGCCGGCCATGCCGATCCCCGAACGACGTTGACGTACATTCGGTCGCGAGATCGACTTTCACAATCTCCCGCCTACGTCCTGAAGTATTGAGTCTAGGTCTTTGGTTTCAACGCGTTAGGCAGGCCAGGCGCACCGGGCGCATCGCCTCGCGAGTCAAGCACGGCGGAGCGAATGGGGCCAGCGGGTTGCGCTGCCACTCGATCAGGCGCGTCGGTCCGACACACCGCCGCGCGCAAGAATCCTAGACTAGTGCGATTTTCGGGCAGGCACTAGACTAGACGTTGAACCCAACCTAAGTGAATGCGCATGGATACGCCGTCTTCATCGATACGAGACCTGGCCAGGCGGTTGCTGGCAGCAAGCCAGACCACGTCCGGCCCGCGCGTCCATGAAGCGTTGGTGGTGAGTGAAAGGCTGCGGCTTACGCTGACCAAGTTCGCCGGCTCCGACGGCTTCGCATCGCTCCTGCGGCGGGCGTTGGTGTTGGCCAGCGCGGAGGCGCCTCCGCTGCAAAGCGTCAAGATCGGCGCGGACGGTCGCCTGGAAGGCTTCGAACAGCTCGTCGCTGACACGGGCTCTGGCACGCCGGGGGGCGAGGCGGCGGTCGCGATCACAGCTCATCTGCTCGGGTTGCTCGAAACCTTCATCGGCAAATCCCTCACGCTGAGGCTGGTGCGCGAGGCTTGGCCCGACACGTCGCTTGACGAAGAGCATTCAAAAATCGAGGCGAGTTCATGAGTACAACGGGACAAGATCAGGCAAACGGTCAACCTCAGGGTCGAGTGACCATTAGGCAACTGCCCACCGGCGTGCCGGGCCTCGATGAGATCCTCGGCGGCGGCCTGCCCGAGTTCTCCTTCAACATCCTCGCCGGCGCTCCCGGCTGCGGCAAGACCACGCTGGCGCATCAGATCATGTTCGCCAACGCCACCCCGGAGCGGCCGGCCCTGTACTTCACCGTGCTGGGCGAGCCGGCCATCAAGATGCTGCGCTACCAGCAGCAGTACACGTTCTTCGAAGATGCCAAGATGGACGGAGCGATCCGCTTCATCAACCTCAGCCACGTCGTCCTCGAGCAGGACCTCGGCGCGGTCCTCGATGCCATCATCAAGGAGGTCGAGGTGTCCAAGCCGAACGTCGTCGTTGTGGATTCGTTCCGCACCGTGGTGCGCAAGGTGCTGAGCAACGCGAGCGAAGTGGAGCTTCAGGGCTTCGTCCAGCGACTGGCGCTTCACCTCACCAGCTGGCAGGCCACCACCTTCCTCATCGGCGAGTACGTC
>JBGTDH010000378.1:0-3082 GCA_041748435.1 Pirellulales bacterium | reverse complement strand
CCCCTCGCCACCGGGCGGCGGCTTCAAGGTGATCGAGAAAGCCAGCGCTACGCAACAGTACATCGTGCAGCTTGCCAACGGCCCCGCGGGAACGGATGCCGATCGCTATGCCGCCAAAGTGCTGGCCACGGTCCTGGGGGATGATTCGGGCAGCCGCATGTATTGGGAACTGGTCGATCCCGGAAAAGTAGAGCACGCCAGCTTGCATCACAGCGATTATCACGGCGTGGGCTTGTACATGACCTATCTGAGCTGCGATCCCGATCTGGCGGCGGAGAATCTGCAATCCGTGCTGGACCTCTATCGTCAGGCGGAGCAGAAAGGCATCACGCAGGCGGAGTTGGATCAGGCCAAGAGCAAGATCAACTCCCGCGTGGTGCTGGGAAGCGAGCGGCCGCGCGGCCGGCTGTTCACCATTGGCGCCAATTGGACGCAACGCCGCGAATACCGTTCTGTGAAGGACGACCTCGACGCCGTGGAGGCGCTCACGCTCGCCGACCTGCACGCCGTACTCGCCCGCTGGCCGCTTTCCCGAAGCACCACCGTCGCCATCGGCCCGCGAAGCGGGCTAGCGCAGCCACGTTAAGGGCAGTTAGTTCGGCATAATCGGCGCGTGCGGAACGTTGGGCCGGGTGGTCACCCAGCGGCGGCGATGTGCGGCGGTGAATCCGGCAGTCGTCAGGATTCTTCCAGGCATGGCACCCGCGGCGAGCTAGATTTCCTCAGGACCACCATGCAAAAGCGCGCGCCCCATGCCCTGATTGTCGACGATGATCCGCAGCTCCTGCGGCTCTTGAGCCATTACCTGCGCGCCGCGGGCTTTGAGGTCCGCGAAGCTGCCGATGGCGAAGCGGCGCTGCAGGCCATCCAATCGCACTGCCCGGATTTTCTGGTCACCGATTGGGAAATGCCTCGCATGGACGGCCTGGAACTGTGCCGCCGCGTGCGACAGGAGAATCTGCCGCATTACGTCTACGTGCTGTTCCTGTCGGCCAAACGCAGCTCGCCCGAACTGATCGCCGCGCTGGAGGCAGGGGCTGATGAGTTCGTCTCCAAGCCCATCGATCGCTGCGAGCTGCTGGCACGCCTCCGCAGCGGGCAACGCGTGTTGGACCTGGAGCAGCGCCTGAACGAAGCCGCCCGCAGCGACCCGCTGACCGGCATTCCCACGCGCAGGGCCTTCTACGAGCAGTTCGAGCGGGAGCTAAGCCGAGCCCGCCGTTATCGGCTGCCGCTGAGCTGCGTGATGCTGGACGTGGATTTCTTCAAGAAGGTCAACGACGTGCATGGCCACGCCGCCGGAGACGAAGTGCTCAAGAGCGTGGCCCGCCTGCTGGATACCGGCCGGCGCACCAGCGATTACGTGTGCCGGCACGGAGGCGAGGAGTTCTGCATCATCCTGCCGGAGACCGAGGAGCCCGCGGCCGCCCTGTGGGCAGAGCGCAATCGCGAGGCGCTGGCCAACCTGATCATTCCCACGGCCGCCGGCCCGTTGAGTGTCACCGGCAGCTTCGGCGTCTCGCAAATGCTGGAAGACACCCCCAACGGAGAGCACCTGGTCGATCAGGCCGATCAGGCGCTGATGGTGGCTAAGCAAACGGGCCGCAACCGCGTGGTGGGCTACCAGTCGCTGTGCGACAACACCACGCTCAGCTTCGAGGGGGCCGTTGGCCAGGATCCCTTTGAGGGCGTGCAGGCGCGCAATGTCATGACCACCTTGGTCTCCTCCCTGGACCATAACGACACCGTAGGCCGCGCCGCCGAGTTCTTCCTCCGGTTCCGGCTGAATTCGTCGTCCGTCGTCGATGATCAAGGCAAGCTGGTGGGCATCCTCACGGAGAAGGATGTTATCGGAGTGATGACCGAGGCCGATTCCTGGAGCCGCCCGGTTCGCGAACTGATGCAAACCACCGTAGTGTGCTTCGAGGAGCACACGCCGGTGCGAACGATCTACGACTTTCTCACCCGCGTTTCGGTGCGGCGGGTGATTATCGTGCAGGACGGCTATCCGACCGGTCTGATTTCGCGCGGCACGCTGCTGCGCTGGTTCAGCACCTGGCTGGTTGTGCATGGGCAGCATCCGCCGCTGGCCGACGCCGCCTTGCAGGCAGATCACGGCCGGCGACTGCAGGACATCCGCCGTACGACCACGTGGCTGGTGGAAGCTACGCAGCAACTACAAGGGGAGTTGGACCAGGATGACTCCAATTTTCTGCCGGCGCTCGTCGACGGCACCAGCCGCATGCAAGAGGTGCTGAACGATCTGCTGCTGGACTCTCGCTACTTCCTGGAAGCCCAGGGGCACAATCACGTTTCGCAGCCCGGCCCGGGCTCGTAGTCCCGCCTTGAGGCGGTTCTTCCGGCTGAAGCGCTGAAGCCTTAGAGTTACCCGGATAGCCCCGTTCACGGGGCTTCTCGCGAGGCTTTAACCACCGCCCTTCGGCTGAAGCCAATTCAACGAGAAGGCCCGTGAACGGGCCTCAGGAGGGTTTGTTTCGCTCCGCACACCCCGGCATGAATGCCGGGTCTAGTACCGAAACGGAAAGGACCGTAAACGGCCCTGCTCCATTGGCTTGCATCCGTCATGCGCCAAGCTAATGCCATGGGGACAAGCATGGAAATGTGGGTAACTCTAAGCGCTGAAGCCGGCACTATGAACCAAGAAGCACCGGCGGCACAAGGCCGCCGGTGCGTTTGGTGACACGGCAACAACAGCAACGCACGGCTCACGCCGGGGCCAGGGCCACGAGCTCCTTGGCCAGGCGCTTGCGGGCCACGTGCAGACGACGCTTGATCGTGCCGACCGGAGAGTCGAACGTGTCGCTCATTTCGACCAGCGTCTGGCCCTTCATATAGAAGGCCACCAGCGTCGCCCGGTCCAGAGCGCCTAGCCGACCCAAGCCTGCCCGCACCTGGCCCTTGCGCTCGTGCGCGAGGGCCTTGTCCAGCGGCGTCTGCGTTTCCACGCACGTGGCTTCCAGCAACTCCGGCTCGGCCGCCGTCACGTGGCCACCCCGCGTGAGGCGGTTGATTGCCATGCGCGTGGTGATAGAGCGCAGCCATCCGCCGAACGCGGCCGGCT
>JBGTDH010000377.1:0-10331 GCA_041748435.1 Pirellulales bacterium | reverse complement strand
GCGTGGGCGCACTGTACGTGCGGCGCGATCCGGCCCTGCGGCTGCAATCGCAGATCGACGGCGGCGGCCAGGAACGCAGCCTCCGCAGCGGCACGCTGAATGTGCCGGGCATCGTCGGGTTCGCGACGGCGCTGCAATTGTGCCAGGCCGAGATGCCCGCAGAGACGCAGCGGTTGCGCACGCTGCGGGATCGGCTGTATCAGGGTCTGGTCGCGACGATCGACGATTGCTCGCTCAACGGTCCGGCCCTCGATCCACCCGCGTGGCGGCTGGCGAACAATCTCAACGTGAGCTTTGCCTATGTCGATGGCGAAGCGCTGATGATGAGCATGCAGCTCCTGGCCGTGAGCTCCGGCAGCGCCTGCACCTCGGCCAATCCCGAACCGAGCCACGTGCTGCGGGCTCTGGGACTGAACGAAGATCTGACCCGCGCAAGCTTGCGGTTTGGATTCGGGCGATTCAATACGGAGGCCGACATCGAGTTCGCGATCCGCGTCGTGGCCGAATCGGTGCATCGACTTCGAAAGATGAGCAGCCTGGCGGAAGGATGATGAACATGCACGCAAAGCTCGGGCTGGCCGTTCGAGTCGCCCTGTTGATGGCACATGCCGGTTCCGTTCACGCGGCCGAGCTGCAGGCGGGGGCGGCGCGCGTCGAGATTTCGGATCGCACCGCGGGTCCCGTGCATGATCCCTGCTTTGCCAAGGCGCTCGTGCTGCGCAGCGGGAACATCAGCGCGGTGTTGTTGACCATCGACGCTGTGGCCATCGGCGAGATCGGCCGCATCCCCAACAGCTTCTTGCCCGAGGTGCGCACCCGGCTGCGGCAAGAGTTGAACATTCCGCCCGAGCACGTGCTGGTCAACGCCAGTCATTGTCACGGGATCGTGCGGGTCGATAGCGCGCAATTGGCCGTCGCGGCCGTCAAGCAAGCATGGGAGCGCCTGACGCCGGTAAAAGTGGGGGTGGGCGTCGGCAGCGAGGCCCGCATCAGCGAGAACCGCCGGCTGTGGATGAAAGACGGCAGCCAAGTCGACATGCGCCGCGCGTACTCCCTGCCGCCGGACGAAGCCGTGGCCCGCGTCGGCCCGATCGATCCGCAGATTGGCTTGCTGCGCCTCGATCGATTGAACGGGACACCGCTGGCCGTGGTCTACAGCTTCGCCTGCCATCCGATTATGAACCCGCCCAGCGCCGGCAGCTCGGCCGATTTTCCCGGCTATGCGTCGCGCGTGCTGGAAGATGCGCTCGGTGGCGACGCCGTCGCCCTGTTTGTGCAAGGCTGCGGCGGCGATATCAATCCGGTGCGGTACAAGGAATCGAACCGCCCTCCCGATGCCGAGCCGTTGGGCAACCTGCTGGGGTTGAGCAGCGTGCAGGCTTGGCGAAGAATTGAAACGCAGCCGGACGCCACGCTGCAGGTCGCCAGCGAGACCATCTCCGTTCCGCGCGCTGCCGATTCCCAGGCTCGCATCGCCGCGCTCGAAGCGGAGCGCACGCGCTTGCTGAACGCGCTGCGCCCCACGAACATCGACTTCAAGGCCTTCGTGCCGCTGTTGATTGCACAGAAACTCTCGCCCGAGTTCCCCTCGCACCATGCCCAGAGTTATCTGCACGACGCCGCGCAGGGTCTGGACCGGCTCCAACGTTTGGATGCCGAGAACCGCGCCGGCGTGGAAGCCTATGTGCAGAATATTCGCACCATGGAGCAACTCACGCGGCTCACCACGAATCTGGCCCTGCTCCAAAAGCATCAAGCCCGGAACCTGGCCGCCGGCACCCGGACCCTGGATGCGGAAGTGGGCTGCCTGCGCGTGGGGGATTTCAAGCTGGTCACGTTTCCCGGCGAGTTGACCGTGGAGGTGGGATTGGGAATCAAGAAGGCCGCGGCCGATCCGCACGCCTTCGTCGCTGGATACACCAACGGCTATCTCTACTACACGCCCACCGCCGAACAACGCGGCAACACGGGCTATGCCCAGGAAGATTGCGATTCGCTGGTAGCCCCCGAGTGGCAGCGGATCTTTGAGCTGAAGGCCCTGGACATGCTTCGGCGCATGAGGCCATGACGGTTAGTACCTGGCCATCTCCTTCGTTTCTGCCTGGGGCATGATGCCCTGAAGCACTTCCTGCGCTTTCTGCGTCATGAAGCGCAGCTCACTCCCCAGCGCGATGAACTGCATGCCTTGCTCGGTGCGGCGTTTGGCGGAGGCCACGTCCATGGTGTGCATGCCCGTGGGCGTGCCGACCGCTTTGCCGGCATCGACCACGCGCTGCAACATGGCTTCGAACTCTTCGTTGGTGGCTTCCGTGCCGTCTTTGGCTCGCATCTGAGCCCGCAGATCGACGGGGCCAACGAAGATGGCATCCACGCCCGGCAGCGCATAGATCTCGCGGGCATTGGCCACGCCGGTGGGACTTTCGGTCTGCAAAATGACCAGGATTTCGTCGTTGGCTTTCTGAAAGTACTCGACGCCCGTGGTTTCGAAGTTGATGGCGTGCAGCCCGCCGCCCAGGCTGCGGTTTCCGGTGGGGGGATACTTGGCGGCATCGATGGCAATGCGGGCCTGCTCCACGGTATCGACCATCGGGACGACAATGCCCCAGGCCCCGGCATCCAGCACGCGTTTGATGTAATCGTGGTTGCCCTTGGGGACGCGGGCCAGCGGCACGCAGCCGGCATCGGCAATGCAGCCGAAGATGGCGCCCGCCTGCTGCCAATCGATGGGCGAATGTTCGATATCGAGCGTGAGCCAATCGAAGCCCATGCGGGCCAGAACGCGGGTGGCGTAGAGGTCACCCAGAGAGAGCCAGGTGCCGTAGGAGGGCTCGCCCGCGCGGAGCTTGCGTTTGACGGGATTCGTTTTCATTGCGATTGCGTGGCGGTGGTGGGCTGCGTTCGGGTGAGATGAACCGAGTTTATCGGCGTGCGCGGCGGGGGACAAGGATTAGCTTCGCTGCCCGGGCTATGGGGCGACGAGGCGGAGTAGCAGTTCGCGGCAGAGCTTGTCGAAGGAAGGAGAGCGCGAGCGGCAGAGATGCAAGTCCATTGCAGCGGTCATCGATGGTTGATCGACCGTCTCACTGTACTTAATGCCCCGAAACCGGCGCTCAATCCAAGCCTTGCCGGATCGAGTACTCTCGGGCGCCGGCGGCGGCTCGCCCGGTGCAAGTCGCAGATGTTCAGCGAGTGACTCCGCCGCGGCGACAAACCAGGTTTCGTACTCGACGTTGGCCAGCACGCAAGCCATGTCGACTTGCGGCCGCACGGATCTAGCGATTTGCAGAAGTTGAGGAGCAAGGCGGCACACGGCATCCTCGTCCGCGTCGATCAAGAGCAGCACCAGCCCTGGGAGGCCGTCATTGAACTCTGTAAGCTTCAGGACAGCCAATTCCACGGCTCGCTGGAGAGAGTGTTCCTGAACTAACTTGCCTCGTGGCTGCCGGATTGGACGCACGACGTCGATGTAGTCCCCACCGGCCACGTCCGTCCACACTCTCTGCAAGAGAATTCTGGCAGCGTGGAACTCACCATGTCCTTCTACGATCGGCACGACACGCAAACGAGTCACTTCGTCTCCTTACGCGTGATCGAACAGAAGCATCTGCTGCTGACGCTCCAAATCGGACGCGTCGGGCACGAGCTGGTCCATGCGGAGCAGTTCCCCTGCCGAGTAAAGGTGGTCTTTGATCGCTTGCCGACTTGCCGCGTTAACTGGCCCCATTTCGGTCTCCCCTTGTCGCGATTGGACGGCTAGAAGTCCGTCGTGCTCCGGATCAACTTGATCGAGCAAATCGGGACTATGGCTGGTGATGATTACTTGCGTGTGAGCGGCGGCTTCGCGGAGCGCCTCCATCAACGCGCCCGTCGCCGCCGGGTGGAGCGCCGTTTCCGGCTCCTCAATTCCTACGAGGCTGACTGGATTCTGCCGCTCGGCGAGCTGCGTGACGGCAACAAGCGTGCCGAGGGCGCGCAGCGTACCATCGGACATGCTGGTCGCATAGAACTTCCAAGGATGCTTGGCGCCCACGACTTCTTGACGAAATTCCAATGTTTCGCGCGGGCCTAGCGCGACGCGGTCTACATCGGTAATCCCTGAGACAATGGTGGCCAGGTAGGATTTTATGCGTTGCTTCATGGCCGGCTTGGCCGTGCCCATCCGCGCAATGACACTGGCGATGTTGCTGCCATCTCGATGCAGGAGTTCTCCTGCGTCCGGACTCTGCAATTCCTTCATCGATTGCGGATTCAGGTTATAGAATCCCATGGAAGCAAGAGCATCATAGACGACGCGGAAGTCCGGCAAGCCCGCCGCATTTACCAGATACAAACGATCGGCGACGGCGGGCGGCATGTTGTCTAGCGACGCCGAGATCCGTTGTCCCTCTTGAAGATCGTAGGACGCGGCTTCGGAGCCATCTGCGCGCAGAATGCGAAGCTGTTCCTGTTTGACGACAAACCCGCCTTGCTTTCTTCCGGCTACCTCGAAGCCATACGTGGCTACTTGCCAGCCGGGTAGATTCAATTCCAGTTGGATTGCGAAGTTATTGGGATGGCCCGTACTGCGGCGACGCACCCCATCCATCCCGCCGCGGGCCTTGATGGCGTGATCCAGTGAAGTGGCGAGCCCATCGACAACAAAGCGCAAGGCGTCCAAGAAGTTGCTTTTTCCTGACCCGTTCTGGCCAACCAATACACTGAGAGACTTCAAGACCACATCGCATTTGCCGATGCTCTTGTAATTGCGAATTCGCACGCGCTCCAGAAACGGCGCTGGCGTGGTTTCTCGTTCCGCCGATGATGGCTCTCTCGCTACGCTCATGGGGTGATTATAACGAATCGCCGCGACGCCGCACCTCGTCATCAGTCGCCCACCTCGTAGCCAAATGTGGCAAATTCAGAGTTTCTCGCTTGGCGCAAGCAGGAGGATCCCTCTTGGCGCAAGCAGGAGGATCCCTCCGAAGCGCCCTTTGATCTAAAGCAAAGAGGTGCAATCCTTTGTGGTGTTTTCCAGTTCATCATTTCTGCACTGCGGTGTCTGTGAAACGATGCAACGATGAAATGATGAGCGAACTGCTCTTCTCAAAACCGGGCGGAGGGCTTACTGATGTTGACCTTGCGGCATGTGACGCGCGGCCGGGGTGCGGCGACAAAAGGGAAAAGGGCGGCCGACGCGTGTGGGCGAACACCCTCGGGCCGTGGTTGCCGCTTTGACCGTAATGCAGCACAAGACCGATGAAGACCTGCTTCAAGAGGCCTCGCGCGAGGGCTCGGATGGGCCGGCGTTCGTTGAACTTTGGGAGCGGCATAAGGACCGCATCTGGCGGCTCTGCTATCGCCTGATGGGAAACGAGACCGACGCCAGCGATGCCGCCCAGGAAGTTTTCGTGCGGTTGTTTCTCAACCGAGCCAAATTCGAGGGACGCAGCGCGTTCTCCACCTGGCTCTACGGCATGGGCGTGCGCACCTGTCTCACACTACGCCGAAGCCGCTCCCGACGCGGCCGCCACGAGAGCGTGGTGACGGACTTCGCCTTCGATGCCCAGGCCGGCGCAGGGGTGGACGAGCGCGCGGCCGGCGCCGCGCTCGATCTGAATCAGATGTTGCAGACGCTGCCCGAGGAGGATCGAGCCTTGATGATTCTCAAGCATGCCGAGGGGTACAGTTACGAGGACCTGGCCGAGATGTTTCAACTCTCCGTCAGCGCGTGCAAGATGCGCGTGAGCCGGGCGAAGGAAAAACTTAACGAGCAGTTTGGGGGCGAGGGGACAGGGGACAGGGGATAGGGGACAGCCGGAAAGGCGAGCCGGCCGGTGCCCTACGTTGGGGAGTTACCTAGCATGCCAATCGATATCTGGGATCAACTGGCGGAGTCGGAAGTGCCGATGCCGCCGCCGCAGTTGGAGCGCGAGGTGCATCGGCGTCTGAACAAGGCGCTGCTGGTGATGCATCTGGCCGATCTATTCCTCAAGGGAATGCTGTTCGCAATGGGACATTTTGCCCAGGCGGTCCTGCACCTCCTGGCCGTTACCTTCACCGGCCGCCTGCAGGCTCTGCTACCACGGAAAAAAGAGGGGGACGAGGGGCCAACCCTGTGACGCACCGCGGATCAGCGGCAACGAAGTTAGTGACCCGCAAGCCGCAGCGTTCCCAACAACATCGCGTGGTCCATTTCTGAAAAGGGGTAAAGGTTATGCCAGATTCCGTCTCTACTTGGCAGCAGATTATCGTGGGCAGTTTTCAACAGGCGTTCAATCAGGTGCTCAACCTGGCGCCCAATGTCCTAGCGATGCTGGTAGTGCTGATCGTGGGCTACATCGTGGCCCGCATCGCCGGCCGCGTCGTCACCGCGCTGAGCGAGAAGGTAGGTCTGGAGACCGCCGCCGATCGCAGCGGTTTGGCCAGCTCCATGCGGCAGGTCGGCATCCAGCAGAAGGTCTCGTGGATCTTCGGCCAGATTGTGTTCTGGCTCTTGATGTGCGTGTTCCTTACCGCGGGCTTCAACATCCTGGGCCTGCCGACCGTCTCCGCCGCGATGGAACAGATTGTGGCGTACATTCCCAACCTGCTGGTGGCCGCCGTGGTGGTGGTAATCGGCCTGCTGGTGGCTACCTTCGTGCGGGGCGTCGTTGCCACGAGTGCCGATCGCGTGGGCCTGAGCTACGCAGAGCATCTGGCCAACGCCTGCTACTATGTGCTCGCGCTGATGACGTTCATCGCCGCCTTCAAGCAGTTGCACATTGAAGTGGCCCTGCTGGAGCAGATGATCTTGATTGCCTTTGGCGCCCTGGCCCTGGGCTTTGGCCTGGCCTTCGGGCTCGGCGGCCGCGATGTGATGGCCGGCATTCTCGCCGGTTACTATGCCCGCCAGCGGTTCCATGCGGGAGACCACATTGCGGTGGGCAGCCTGGAAGGCACGGTTCGCGAAGTGGGTCCCGTGGCCACCATCATCGAGACGCACGAAGAGGGCCTGTTGAGCCGTCACAGCGTCCCCAACATCAAAGTGTTGAACGAAGCCGTCCGGTAACGCTCTCCTCCCCAGCGCAACGCCGGCGGAGTTCACTAAGTGCAGCCTCGGGTTCGATCTCTTCGAGCCCGAGGCTGTTTGCATTGCCGGAGCTGATCGACAGCCATTCGACAGAGAACCGCGGATTGCGCGGATGAGAGCGGATTACGCGGATACCTCGCAATCAACACGTCTGTCTGATCCGCGTCATCCGCTTTCATCCGCATCATCCGCGGTTGTCTTGGGTTGCGACCGCAGGCAGCCTTAGGCCGCGAACTGTCGATTCAAGCGGCGCGGCGGGCGGGGCCGCGTTGCGGGTGGTATTCGGGCAGCGCGTGTTGCAGGGCGGCGAGAAGAATTTGCGGGGACGATTCGGAGAGTTGCTCGAGACGTTCGATCGCGGCGCGGATGGCGTTGGGGTCGTAAGGCTGGCCTTCGGCCACGAGGATCTTGGCGTGACGCGTGCGGAGGTGGCGCTCGCCGAGGACGGTGAGCTCCTCGAATAGTTTCTCGCCGGGACGCAGGCCGATGAATTGGATCTCGATGTCCTCGCCCACGCGCAGGCCGGAGAGGCGGATGCAATCGGCGGCTAGATCGACGATCCGCACCGGCTCGCCCATGTCGAGGATGAAGATCTCGCCCCCTTGGCCCATCGTGCCCGCCTGGATGACAAGCTGCGCGGCCTCCGGGATGGTCATGAAGTACCGCACCATCCGCGGATCGGTCACGGTCACCGGGCCGCCGCGGGCAATCTGCTCGCGGAAGATAGGCACCACGCTGCCGGCCGAATCGAGCACGTTGCCAAATCGAACGGTCACAAAGCGGCACCGCGATTGCGAGGCCAGAGACTGGATGTACATCTCGGCCATGCGCTTGCACGCGCCCATCACGTTCGTGGGATTCACGGCTTTGTCGGTCGAGATCATCACGAACGATTGCACGCCGTGCTCTTCCGCCAGGTTGGCCAGATGATACGTGGCGAGCGTAGTGTTCTTCACCGCTTCGCCGGGGTTGGCCTCCATTAGGGGCACGTGCTTGTAGGCGGCGGCGTGGAAGATGATGTCCGGCCGCGTGCGTTCCAGCAGCGCGCTCATCCTTCGGCGGTCGTTGATATCGGCGATGCACAATTCCAATTCGGTGGCCGGGTTAAGCACATCGAACTCGCGGCCCATCTGGAACTGCCCGTTCTCCCAGCGATCGACCAGCACCAGCTTGCGCGGGGCGAACCGCAGCAGTTGGCGGCAAATCTCGGAGCCGATGCTGCCGGCGCTGCCGGTGACGAGCACCACGCGATCGTCGATCCAACTGCGGATGCCGTCCATCTCCAGCCGCACCGGCTCGCGTCGCAATAAATCCTCGATCTGCACCGGCCGCGGCTGCACGGCCAGATTGCCGCTGAGCATTTCTTCGTAACTGGGTAGCACCTTCACCGGCACCGTTGCCCGGTGGCACTCATCGACAAGGGCGCGGATTTGCCGACCTGGCAAGTCGCCCCCGGCGATCAGCACTTCCGCCGCTGCATGCTCGCGGGCCAACGCGCACGTCTGATCGACGGTGCCCAGCACGCGCACGCCGCCAATACACGAGCCCACGCGGCCGGCATCGTGCGTGATGAAGCCGACGACTTCGTAAGACATGCCGCGATGCAGGCGCAAAGCCCGCAGGAGCGCCTCCCCCGATTCATCGACTCCGGCGATGAGCACCGCGGCGCGATTGAGCGGGAAGAACAGGAGCTGCCCCTCGTACAGAAATCGCACCAGTGCCCGCAGGCCGCCGATGCAGACGATGGTGGCGCCCCAATCCATGAGGAACACGCTGCGCGGCACGCTTTGGCCCGGCATCAGCAGATAGTCGGAAAGCGCGAGCAGCACACTGCTGGCCGTGGCGGCTTGCACCAGCAGGAACAGATCGTGAAAAGTCACGTGCCGGTTCCAGCCTTGATAAAAGCGGAACCAGTTGAACGCCAGGCATTTCACAATCAGCACGGGCAGCAGCGTCGTGACGAACACTTGCCAGTGCTCGGCGGGAACCGCGCCATCGAACCGCAGCCAGTACGCCAGATAATACACGCCGGCCAGCGCGGGAATCAGGCCCGCAAGGCAGACGAGTTGGCGGCGGATGATGCTGGCGGTCATGCGGAAGTGCTTTTCGCGATCTTATTGGTGCGTGAGGCGGTTGAGTGAGGCTTGTGTTTGCGTATCGATGCGGCCCTTGGCGGCCGATTCCAAGGCGGCTCGTAGCTCCGCATCAGCTGGCTTTCGTCCCAGGCACCATTTGAGGTGCTGTTCCGCCTCGGCGTGACGCTGTTGCGAGAGTAGATAGCGAGCGATCGTCATCCGCACGTGAAAGTTGGAGTCGTCGGCCGTCAGTGCGGCTTGTGCGCAACGCCATGCTGCGTCGTGCTCTTCGAGTTCCACGGCCAGCGAGTGTGCCTCAAGCCAGTAACCGGAGGCGATCGCGCCTTGTGCAGACGTGGCCTGCCGCACGGCCGATTGAGCATAGCGGCGTAATAACGCCTGATACTCGTCCTTCGCAGCCACGTCTCGATACCGTAGACGCAGCAGTTGCAGCGCCGTGTGATCGGGTTGAAGCTGCTCCAGGAAGAAACTCGGTGGGATGTTCTGCGCGGCGAGTTGCTCGATGAGCTGGCCCTGCACGGCGGGACTGTAGCGACAAGCGCGCTGCCAATAATCGGCGGCCCGCGCGCTATCGCCGGCCAACGCCGCTTCTTGTCCGGCCTTGAACAGCACGCCCCCATCGTGCGGACGCACGGCCAGCGCCTGATTTGTGAAAGCTGCGGCCGTGGCACTTGAAGGGCGATCGAGGAAACTTAGCTCGGCCAGGTACAAGTATCCTTGTCCCTGCAACGGGCAGAGGGCCAGCGCCGCGCGTGTGTGCCACAATGCTTTCTCGAGCCAGACGCGCCGCAGACCAAGCGCGCGATCGAGCCAGCTCGTGAGCTCTTCCCGGTTGCGAAAACCTCCGCCAACCGCAGCGTCCCGCACGGCCGCCAGGCTGAGGGGATTGTCGCTGGCCTGTTGCAACCGATCGAATTGCCGCAGGCACGCCTCGGCCAATGCCAACTGAGCACGGGCATTGCGAGGCTGATGCTTCACGATCGCCGCGAAATGATGCAGCATCAGGTCGGCCGCAGCCTGCGGATCGGTCACGCTGCGGCTGACGATGCGATAGCGGTCCAGATGCGACTCGGCCGCGATCGCTCCCCAGCGACTAACGGCCGCAGCCGTTCCGGCCACAGCCATCAGTCCACACGCGCCCGCCCAGACCCAACGCGGCAATGTTTGCGCCATCGCGGGCGGCGCGC
>JBGTDH010000376.1:0-5663 GCA_041748435.1 Pirellulales bacterium | reverse complement strand
CCGCATTGGCCTTCAGGTCGAACGAGGTGCGCGGCGCCTCCTGGCCGGTCTCATTCGCCGTGGGGGCGAGGGGTGACGGTTCCGCGGCCACACCGGGCGAGTGCGCCCAGAACAACAGCGCCACCGCGGGCAGAACGAACTCTGCCAAGCTGCGACATTTCATGGGATGATTCTCCCTTCAAGAACGGCCGGAGCGCCGCAATAACCGAATGGCCCTGCTCAAAAGCGCCCCGCCGGGTTCTCCTTCGATTCGAGAAACCGCTTGGAAACCACTGGCACTAACAAGCAGATGGGAAACGGCGCCAGCAAGCCGCCAAAAATTTTGGACGGCCCGCCTTTGCGCTCAGCCCGCGAGCACTACGATACGATGACGACCAAGATCCAGGAGAACGCCATGCCCACGCTTATTTCGCAGGCCACGCGCATCGCCGCCGCCGGCAATCGACCCAAGATTATCGATGAATACGTTGGCCGCGTGAACAGCGGCACTTCGGACCTGAGCATTGCGCACATGCGCAGCCCGGCCGGTTGGGAAGAACCGGGTCAGCGGCCCGAGTTCGACGAGTACACCGTGGTGTTGGAAGGAACGCTGCGAGTCGAGCATTCCCAGGGCGTGCTCGAGGTTTCCGCCGGCCAAGCCATCATCACGCGCGGCGGCGAATGGGTTCGCTACAGCACGCCCGGCGGCGCGCAATACATCGCCGTCTGCCTGCCGGCCTTCTCGCCGCAGACCGTGCATCGAGAGGAAAGTCCCGCTTAAAGGAACTCCTTATTTCATCCCCAGGCCCTCGATCATCTCCTTGAACGGCTTTTCGTTCGTGGTGATCGACTTGCGCGGGCCGTAGTACTTGATGAAGAAGTTGGCCTCGGGGGTGACCACAATCGCCGCCAGCATGCGATAGTTGGGCAACTCCGTGTTGGCGCCGAACTGTTCGCGATACGTGCCGACGATGTCGACCAGATGCACCTCGCGCCCGGCAATGGTGCGCTTTTCCACCTTGGCCCGCTCCCGCGTGCTGCCGCCGTCCGGCTGCGAAAACTGGCCGTACCAACGATCGACATTGGCATCCACCGAACCGCCGGCGGCCATCACCGTCATGCGGCCCTCGGCCTTGTCTCCCTCGGTGGCCGGCGAGGAGAATTCGTACAGCACAATTCCGCTCTTGGGCTGCTGCTGCTTCCAGCCGCTGGGGCTGGTGATCTTGTATTTGCCCAGTTCCAGGGGTTTTCCCGGTTCTTTCGGCGGGTCCTGAGCCTGCACGGCGGGGCCCATCAAAGTGGTAAGGCCAATCAAGGCGAAGGCGACGCAGCGGGAACTGAGCTTCATGGGACTTCTCGCTTTCAGAAGTTGTGACAACCAGGGATTGCACGTTGTCTTTCGATGCGGCAACATCTCTGCATTGGATTATACTTAGAGTGAGCGCGATTTGCGTGGAGTGGGTAATCTAGCGTTCGTTCCTGAGGACGTCGAGATGATACCAACTCAAGGAGCGACATCCCACATGTTGCGCCCGAGAAGTTGATGCATCCACTCCGAGATCGTCGCCCGCCTTGAGGGGAACGCCATGATCGACCGCCTTGCAACGTACGCTGCTCTGGTCGCTGTCGCCGTGATCGGCGGTTTGCCTTGTCCAGCCTTGTCTGCCGATGTCCAGCGTCCGAACATTCTTTGGTTCGTCGTGGACGACATGTCGGCCCATTTCTCCTGCTATGGTGAAACTCGGATCGCGACGCCGCATGTGGACCGCCTGGCCCGCGGAGGGACCAGATTCACGCGTGCCTTCACAACGGCGCCCGTTTGCTCCAGTTGCCGATCGGCCCTGATCACCGGGATGTATCAGACCACGATCGGCGCGCATCACCATCGGAGTGGACGGGGCGAAAAGCAGATCGATCTGCCCAAGGGGATCGTGCCCGTGCCGGCGATCCTTCAACACGCCGGCTACTACACGTGCATCGGCAGTGGGTTGGCCGATGCCGATCGTGCGGGGAAAGCCCGAGCCGATGCCCGCCTGGGAAAGACCGACTACAACTTCGAGTGGGACCCGAAGATGTACGACAGCAGCGACTGGAAGGGGCGCAATCCCAGGCAGCCATTCTTCATGCAGGTGCAGCTTGCCGGCGGGAAACTGCGAGGCGGGACCACGGAAAGCGCCCTGCGATTGTCGGAGCGTGCCTCGAGCGAGTTCGGCGGCTCTACGAAACCGGAAGCAGTGCAATTGCCTCCCTACTATCCGCGCGATCCCGTCTTGCTGGCAGACTGGGCCGCGTATCTGGACACCTGTCGGCTCACCGATCAGCACGTCGGCAAGGTTGTCGATCGCCTGGAACGGGAGGGCCTCCTCGACCAAACGCTGATCCTCTTCATCACCGACCACGGCATCAGCCATGCCCGCGGCAAGCAGTTCCTGTACGACGAAGGGACGCATATTCCGTTTGTGGTGCGCGGTCCCGGAATTGCCGCCGGCGCGGTGCGAGACGATCTGATCGAGCAGATCGATCTGGCGGCCATTTCCCTGGCTGCGGCGGGCATCGAGCTTCCCAAGACCATGCAGGCCCGCAATGTGTTTGCCCGAGACTACGTACAGCGCGAGGCCGTGTTTGCGGCACGCGACCGTTGCGACGAGACGGTGGAGTGCCTTCGCAGCGTGCGGACCGACCGTTGGCTCTACCTCCGCAACGGCTATCCCGCTCGACCCCACCTGCAACCCAATGCGTACAAGGACAAGAAGAGCATTGTGCAGCGGCTGCGCGTGCTGCACGACGAAGGGAAGCTCGACGAGCTGCAAGATCGGCTGCTGTTTTCGCCGACGCGCCCGGCCGAAGAGCTGTATGAGTGGACCCAGGACCGCTATCAGGTGCGCAATCTTGCGGACGATCCCTCGCGCCAGGATGCGCTGGCCGAGATGCGTGGCCGCTTGGACCGCTGGATCGTTGCCACGCACGACCTGGGCCAGGAGCCGGAATCGGCGGCGAGGTACGACAGCGACATGGCGGTCTACCTCGGCAAGGGGAATCCCGCCGTGGAGAAGAACATTCGACTCATGAAGCAGTGGGCGGCTGCAGGTAAGTAATGCCGCCGCTGTGGCGCAGGGTGCCACCACGCGCGTCAATCGGAGGGTATCGGACAGGCGATGCAGCGAAGAGAGCCGTTGGCATGGGCCAGGGCTTCCGCGTCGATCAACACAATCTCGATGTCGGGGCCGTAGGCGTCGCGATAGGCGGCCACGGCCAGCTCCTCGATCTCGGCGGGCACGAGGCTGGGATAACGCGGGACAAGGAGTAAGCGCCGCGGCGGCGTGACGAGCAAGATACTGTTGAGATACGTGCGGTAGACGTACATCTGCCGCTCGCGGAGCTTCTCGCGAATACGCTCTTCCGTCGTTTCTGAGCTCGTGGCCAGTTCGCGAATGCGCTGGTCCCGCTCCTGCTCGCTGAAGATGCGCCCGAAGTAATCCCATTTGGTCATCTGGGCGATATCGGGCATGGGCAGCCGCGTCACGCGCAGCCCGTGCTTTTCCAGTTGAACGGCGTTTTCGTCCAGGGCCAGGGCCGCGGCTCGCTGCAAGCTGGCGAGATCGCCCTCGGTGGTTGGTTGAGCATATTGGCCCACCAGGCAGCTCGTGGACGAGACCAGCTTAAACAGCATGTCGATATGTTTGACCGTCGGACCGGGCAGCGATCGCAAGTAGCGGGTATCGCGCACGCCAAAAAACTGGCGGAAGGCAGTGCCGAGAAATTCCTTGTCGCCCGTGTTGAGATGGACGGTTTCGTCCGAGGTGTAAAGCGTGCCCTCGCCATCGGCGTACAGATCACCGCCGTTGAGTGCGAACCCTGGATGAACAAACGGTTTGTCGAGCAGCGTGGCGAAGTAGATGGGGGCGAGGTCGTCGGCGGGACGCAGCGTGGGCCCCAGGCCGGTGAGTGAGCTGGCGGTTTCCTCGGTGAGCATTCGCAGGTCGCGATAGGCCGTGTCGACCACGAACAGCCGGCTATCTTCGCGGCGGCGAACGAAGATCGGGCCGTAGTCCCGCAGCCAGATGCTATCGAGCGCCTTGGCCTCGTAGAACCGGATGCGGGCGCGATCCAGTCCTCGCTCGTGCGCAGCCCGGTCCCAAGCGGCGCGGGCCGAGACATCGTTCTGCTCCACCAGCAGCAGCACATCGGCCGACGTGTGCTCCAAGCATGCCGCGGAGAGATCGATCAGCACTTTGACGTAAGCGGCGTCTTGTGCAAACGTGTCGGGCAACGCCAGCGCCAGCAGCCGCGTGGGGGACCATTCCGGCACCAGCGAGAGTTGCCCGGTGGGCGGATGCGAGGAGGCATGGAACGGTCCATGCTGATGGGCCGGGGCCTCGGGCGCATGAGCGTGCGTTGTGCCATCGGCGTGCGTGTGGGTGAACCCGGCCGGGGGCGCGTCATCGCCATGCACGTGCAGGGCCAGGTTGCGGCTCATGGAGTCGAGCTTCAGCCACAACACGACCGCACAAACCAGCACGAGCAGCATTAACGCCAAGGGCGATCGCAGGAAAGAGTTGGGGCTGCCCGCTGCGGTTGACGCCATGCTCTGGCCTTGTGGAGGAAGGGATGTCAGGCGCGGCGGCCGGAGAGTCGACGCCGCGCGTGCTCTGCCCAGGGGCTGCTTGCATCGGCCGCCAGATAGGAACGCCAATAACGCTGTGCTTCGTTCGCGCGGCCCAAATCGTCCAGCGTGTCGGCCATGTTATACAGAGCATCTCCGTAACCCGGCTCGTGGGCGAGCGCGGCGGCGAAGGCGGCGAGGGCCGCTTCGTGCTGATTGGATTGCGTCAGCGTTGAGCCAAGGTTGTTCCAGGCCTCCACGAAGGCGGAATTCAACTCCACCGCCTGGCGAAAACGCTCGATGGCGGCTTCGTGCCGGCCGCTGGCACAGAGCACATTGCCCAGGTTGAAGCAGACTTGCGGGTCGGGACCGAACTGATGCAGCCAGCGACGATACGATTCGGCGGCCTGCTCCAGACGGCCCGCTTCCTCGTACTCCACGGCTTGCTGGAACAAGGCCTCCGGAGAAACTCGCCAACCGATCGCCACGATGGAGTCGCTCGCATCGTCGGCGCTTTCGGTCGCATCGAACTCCAGCCGCCGCTGGCCGTTGGGCTCCGTCAGGCCGCGATCATCCCGCACCAGCAGCTCTCCCTCCACGGCGGAAAGCCGCAGCAAGGCATCCTCCGCATCCGGGAGCCACACGCTCAGTTGCTCCAGGCTGCGTCGCAGGCGCTTGCTGCTCACGCCGGATTGACGCAGCTCGCACAGTGCCTTGATCGCGGCAACCTGCCGAAAGTCGAACACCGGCAGGCCCGCCAGTTCGCCCGCCGGCTCGATTACACAATGCCGCAGCCATGTCTCGACGCGGGCCCGCGGCACGTTGAGCAGCCGCGCGAGCTGTGCCAGCGTGTAGCGGCCGCAGATGCCGCCAGCCAGTTCGACGAGTCCGAGGCGCTGGAGGAACTCCTGCTCGGTGAGAACATCGAGCTTGTGTCCTGCCTCTTGCAGCAGACGCACGCGTCGCAGGTTGGCGCTCAGGCGGCCGTCTTTGCCCAACGGCCATCCGACCTGACCGACGACCACGAGCGTCGTGTCGCGGCTGACCCGTTCGCTGATGCGTCCCCCTTGGGCACGCACCA
>JBGTDH010000375.1:0-4858 GCA_041748435.1 Pirellulales bacterium | reverse complement strand
GGCTGGCGGCACGTGCGGAACTGGCGGCCCGCGTCACGTTGGCGCTGGAGGCCAGCTTGCGGCCGAACATGGCGCCCAGGACCGAGGCGCCGATCGAAATGGCCGTTTGCAGCGTCTGGCTGCTCGTTGCGCCTTTTCCTTCTCCAGCTTCTGCTCCGCCCGCCGCACCTGATCCTGCAGCGCGGTGAGCTTGGGAGCATACTTGGCCCGCAGTTTCTCGACTTGCAGATCGCGCTGCTCGTGAGACGCCTGCACCAGTCGCACGCGGAACTCTCCTTCGGATTCTCCGGGCCGCGAGGTTTGCTCGTGGCGGCCAACCACGCCCGTCGCGGCAAACGCTTGCGCCCCGCCGCCGTGGCCTTTCACTTCCACCTGGAAGGGGAGCTGGGCCGGTTTTGCACGAAGAGCTGGCCAGCAAAACGTACCGGCCAGGGCGCTACCGAACGTTCTACATCCACCAGCCGAAGAAACGGCTGATCAGCGCCGCGCCCTATCGCGACCGGGTGGTGCATCATGCCTTTGACCGGCATGCTGGAGCCGATGTTTGAGCGCTCGTTCCTTTTTGACTCGTACGCCTGCCGCAAGGGCAAAGGGACGCACGCCGCGGTTAGAAGGCGCCGATCGCGGCGCCGTCGCTGCGGTGGATGAGGTACTCGTAGACGCTGTCGGCGACGGTGGTGTTGTCGCCGCCGGTCATGCGGAACGCGATGTTGTTGGACAGGAACCGCACGGAGCCGTCGAACATCGCCACCAGCACGCCGCCGGGATGATTGCTGCTGAGCGCCTGCTGCCGGGCGAACGTGCCGTAGATGGCCGTCTGCGTGGGGTTCACGGGAGAACGGGCCGTGGCCCAAGCGTCGTCAATACAGTCGTCGTGCCAAACCGCCGCACAGCCGCCCCAGACCGCGGCATGCATCATCACATTTGCAACCCGGTAGCCCCGCTCGCCGAGGCAGATCGTGTTCGACGTTCCATCCAGGATGTCGGAGAGGGGGAAACCGCGAGGCTTATCATCATTGCCCAAGATGGTGGGACCAAAACCGCCCGAGAAAATCCACCTTCCGCCAGTGAATTCGTGTGCCCGATGGTGGTGCATGGCGACATAGTTGGACGTCGCCAACGGCACTCTCGGCCCCGCGGTCACTCCATCAACGTACCAGTCGGTGGCGGCATTGGTGAGGCCGTGCCGAAAATGGCTTTCGCTGGGCGCTTCGTTAAGCGGCGGACCATCGTCCGACGGGCAACGAAACATCTTTAGAGGAGTCCGGAGGATTGCCAACTGGCCGGCATTTTGCACCGTCCGCCCCATAACGGGCTGAGCACCCACCGTGTCGTCGTAGATCGCCGACTGCTCGACGTACGGCAAGATCAGTCCGCTCCACGCCCAGCCCGCCGTCCGGGCCTGGTTGGAGCCGGTGCCTGTGGGCGGATAGGGTGCAATGGCTGCCAGTTTGGGAAGAACCGCGCCAGGCGGGAGTGATCTGTTGGTCGACTCGAAATTGTGAATGCCCAGGGCCAGTTGCTTGAGGTTGTTGGTGCATTGCGAGCGGCGGGCCGCTTCGCGGGCGGCCTGCACGGCAGGCAACAAGAGGGCGATCAAGATGCCGATGATGGCGATCACCACCAGCAGCTCGACCAATGTAAAGCCCCGGGTCCGGCTGTTTTCACCCGCGCGAGCAGTCATGATTCACGCTCCTGGACGGAAGTAGGTTGCCGTTACAAAGCAATCCGCGGAGCACTCACCCGCGGTCAGAACTCGAGTTTGATCTCGCCCATGCCGGGTTCGACGGTGATTTCCTTCGACGAATCGCGGCAGGGAAACGCTGTCTTGGAATCGGTCCCTGTCTCCTCGTTGAAGTTCAAGCCGACAGTGACCGTATGACGTCCGACGATCGCACCGTCATTGTTTTCATAAGTGGTCAGGGTGAACCGGCCGTTCGGATCGGTTTTTCCCAAGGCCACACGCCCCGGCTGGCCCGCCGCGCGGCCCGCTTCCGCCAGGGGCGTGAAGTTCACCGTGGCGTTGGCGACGGGGACTCCCTGGCACGTAACCACGCCACTCACGGAGACGGTCTTGTACTGCTGGGAATCGCCGCAACCGGCAGCGAGCAGGAACAAGGCGAACATCCCAAATCCGCGGAGCACGCTGATTCTCATTCTGGCACCTTACGAACGAGTACGACCCAGTCTTCGGCGGCCTCCGACGGCGGGCTGCCCAGCGAAAACCGGCCCGGTCCTCGCAGATCGTGAACCGATCCTGTCTTGAGTTCGCCGCCAGTGCGAGGATTGAACCAATGGACCTGATATTTGGCTTTCGATGTTCCCAAGTCCAGCTCGCACGCGCCGCCCGTGGGCAGGTACACTACATACACTTGGCCCGGCTTGGCCAGGCAGTAGCGGGTGTTGGCATTGGATGGATTTCCCACTAACTCATCGGCGCCGGATGTCTCGATCAGGGGAATCTTGTGATCGCGGAAGAAGCCCAGCGCGATGCGGCCATACTCCCAGGTGCGCTGGCGGCTGCGGAAGTCTTCGCAGACCAGGTCGTTCTGCGGCAACTGGTAGCCGAAGTAATACTCGACGCCCGCTCCGCCGGCCGTAAGAGTGCCCCAGAGCGTGAGCTTGCGGATGTCGTCGGCCGTGTAACCCTGGCCTGGTTTTACGCGGTCCACGGCCACGCCGTCGTGCCCGGCGTAGCCCTTGTCCGGCGGCACGCCCAGCGACGCCGGTCCCTGTTCGTCGTTGGCCACGACCCACGGCTTGCCTGCCTTGGCCGATTCGAGGACCCACTTCAGCGTCCGCTGATGGGGCGAGCTCCACGAGTTCTGCAGGGAGGCCCCTGTGAACGGAGAATCCTTCCCCAACAGCGGCGTGTAGATCGGGTCCTGGCGGTTGGGGAACGTGTGGACCACGATGTTGTGGCCGTAGGGATCGACCTCGCGGAGGTAGCCTGCCATCGCCAGTTGCTGAGCGGTGGACTGCGTGTTCTCTTCACCCAGGTTCCAGTTCAACCCCAGAGCGTGGCCGAACCGTGCGATCAACTCCCGGCAATACAGCTTCCGCTGCGGGCCTAGATCCCCGCCGTCGAGCGCCACGGAGAGCGACTCTTGCTTGTCCTGGGGCTCGTTGTTCGACCCCTTCTGCACGACGCGATGGTCGTCGTTCTCCTGCTCCTGCATCTTGAAGTGCAGATACAGTCCCTGCGTCTGGGCGTGATCGAAGACTACGCTCCACTGGTCGAGCTTCGAACAGTCGTAGTGCAGCTTGTCGTCGCGGGCGATGAACGGCCAGATGTTGTCGCCATCGCCGCCGGCGTTGTAGGTCAGGAAAGAGAAGGCGTTGCACTCCTGGTCGGCCAGGTAGTTCAGCGCGCCGATCAGACCTTTGCCTTTGCCGGCCTTCCAGGTCGGGTCGCCAGCCCGCCAGTCCTTCAAGTGCGGCTGCCAGGTCTTGAGCGGGACGTTGGACTTCAGGGCCTCGGTGCCGTCGAAATCGGCGTAGGCCAACAGCGTCTCCGGAGAGTCTGGCCCGAACTTGAGGAAATGCTCGCCGCTGCCGGCGAACCGCAGGTAGCGCTGGCCGACGTACTCCAACCGCCCCTTGGATCGGAAGTCACGGCCCGTCTTGTCCGACTGGGCGACCGTGAACGTGCCGGACTTGCCGTCGAACGGCGCGACTGGCTCAGCCGGTTCTGGATTAAGCGCGGCATGTTTCCCTCGCGCAAGCGAGACAGCATAGCTCCACACGCCCGGCTTGTCCGGCGACAGGTGGGCTCGCCACTTCGTGCCCGCCTCGGCCGACGTATTGCCCGCGTCTCCGTCGGCCGCGAAGTACCCCGGCACGCGGCGTTCCGGCTGCCCCGACTCGTGCTTGAACACCACGGTCATCCGATAATCGGTAAACGGGTTGGGCTGGGAGTCGGCTTCGCGGGCAAACGGGCCATCCAGTGTGAGCGTCACTTTGTGCCACTGCTTCAGCTCGCCGGACATTGTGACCGAGCCGTCGCCGGGCCTGGCTGGCGCGGCGGGGTTCGGCTGAGGCGCGTTGGACGCAAGAGCAACCGGATCGGGCAGACGGCCTGATTTCACGCGTGTGGCCGGTCCGGCGCCCGCGGGGAGCTTGTACGCATTGCTCGTGGTCAGCAGCCAGCGATCGAACTCGAACCCGTCCTCGCGCATGCTGAAGGTGATTTCGTGCTGGCCGGCTTTGTCGACATCGAGCCAGATTTTCATGGGCACGCCGGTGTGCTTGTCGCTGGTCCGCTGTTTGCAGTCCCAGCGCCAGGAATTCTTGCCTTCGGACCATTGCATCCGCCGGCCGCTTTCCGGCCAGGTTCCGTCGATGCCGACGTGCAGTCCGTTGTCTTCCGCGCCCGTGGAGCACGCGCGGACCCAGACGTAGTACCGCCCGGGCGTGTTGAAGTAGACGTTGTAGTGCAGGACCGCCATCGTGCCCGGCTCGTTGGTGAAGTTCTCCCCCGGGATGAGCTTGTCTTTATCGCTACGACGGGTATCCGGCAGCGCTTCCAGGTACGCGCCGCCGGAGGCATCGTCGCAGTGCGGCGGATCGCCGTCCGGATTTACCTGCGGCGCAGTTCCGGCCGTGGTCAGATGCCAGGCCCGCTTGTCGCCGGCCGTTTGCATGAAGAAATGCTCGGCTTCCACCGCGACGGCTCCGCCTTGCTCCTCAAACACCAGGCCGGCTGGCGCGAGCGGTTGCGCACTGTGCGGCGGCTCAGCCGCGGCGAACGAAGCGCGTAGGCCCAGCAGGATCAACAACGACACGGCGAAGCGCGCGGTCATGAGCAGGATCCGGAATTGGATGTTGGAGAGCGAAAAGTCCATGTGTTGTACTTGGG
>JBGTDH010000374.1:0-3476 GCA_041748435.1 Pirellulales bacterium | reverse complement strand
TTCGGCAATCCGGCCCCCTTCGCCATTGATCATGTGGTTGCGATGGAAGCCCGTGGCCAGCTTCTGCTCGTGCGACGCTTCGGGCAGCAGATCGCCGGCAAGCTGATCCAGTGTGAAGCGATCGAACGGCATATTGGCGTTGATCTCGCGGACGGCCCAATCCCGCCAGGGCCACATGGTGCGCGTGGAGTCGCCCTGATAGCCATTGGTGTCTGCATAGCGGGCCGCATCCAGCCACTCCTAGGCCATGCGTTCCCCGTAGCGCGGCGAGGCCAGCAGGCGCTCGACGACGCGCTCGTAGGCATCGGGCCGCTCGTCGGACAGAAACGCGTCAAGCTCGTCCATGCTCGGCGGCAGGCCGATCAGATCCAACGTCACGCGCCGCAAGAGCCTCGCCTTCTGGGCCTCGGGCGAGGGTTGTAATCCCTCTCGTTCCAAACGCGCCAACACGAAACGATCGATCGCATGGTGCGGCCACGTTGTATTGTGGACGGCGGGCAGCGCTGTTCGAAGCGGCTCTACGAGCGCCCAGTGCTGGCTCCAGGCGGCCCCGGCGTCGATCCACGTTCGCAGCGTCTCAATCTGGGCCGTGGTGAGCTTGCGATTGGAGTCCGGCGGCGGCATCCGCAAGGAATCGTCGGCTGATGTTACTCGCCGCACCAACTCGCTTTCGGCGCTGTTTCCCGGAACGACGATCCGCTTTCCGTCGCGAGTTACGAACAACCCCGCCTGCAAATCCAATCGCAGTTCCGCCTCGCGCCGCGTGGCGTCCGGTCCGTGGCAGTGAAAGCATGCATCCGACAGAATCGGCAGCACGTCCCGGGCAAAATCGACGCCCTCGGCGGCCCGTACGTGCCCGACCAAGAGCGCGAGTAGTAACATCCGTATCGAGAATCGAGCAAACTTCAGCATCGCGGGCAGGCAGGAATTGAGGCAGGGCGAGGTCGGCAGAGATTCCTTCACTCTAACGCGCCCGCGCGCCCGCCCCAAGCACTTGAGCCAATAAACCCTGATAAAGACGCTGCAACACTCTTTACGGAGACGGCAGAAGCGGTAGATTAACGGGCAACCCAATCGCGGAATTCTCCCAGGAGGTGGTCATGAGGACCCAGGTCAAGAGGACACGCCCCAGCGAGCGGCTCACGCTCAAAGATCGGCTCTCTGGTCTCAAGTTCGAAGAGGCCTGCAAGCTGCTGGGCGCCGAGGGGAAGCAGCTCATTCTCCAAGGCGCGAACCGCTGGGAAGTGAATATCGCGGAGGATGTCTATCTGGGGGACGACTTGTTCCGGCTGTCGTTCCCGGGTGCATCTGCCGGCAACGGCAGCGCGCCCACGATTGTGACGATCACGTTGATGGCCGATGCCCGCGAGCGGATGCATTGGAACTGCACCAGTTGCCAGACTGCCTGCTTGCACGTCGGCGCGGCGTTCTCTTTGATTCTGGAAGACAAGCTGGCGTTGGGGCTGGCCGCCCCGCCCAAGGTGCGCGTGCCGGTGGTAAGTCTAAATGAGGAAGACCTCGTGGCCCGCGCCCTGGCCGAGCGCGAGGAGCGTGCCCGCACGGAGAAGATGGATGTGCGCTCTGCCGAGGCGGCGAAACCTTGGACCGATTACACCGTGACCAGCAAGCTCAGCGGCAAGAGCTACCGTGTTTCCCTGCGCGGCTTCACGGCCGGCCAATCGTATTGCTCCTGTCCGGACTTTCGTACCAACACGCTGGGCACTTGCAAGCACGTGATGCTCGTGATCAAGAAGGTCAAGCGAAAGTTCAGCCCGGCGGAGCTAAAGAAGCCCTATCGGCGCAAGCGGCTGGCGCTGCACCTGCGCTACGATGGCGAAGCCAGCTTGCGGCTGCTCGTGCCGGACAAGCTGGACGAGGAAACTTCGCGGATCGTGGCTCCGCTGCGTGATCGGCCGCTGGAAGACATGCACGACGTGCTCCGCCGCGTGGCTCGCCTGGAGAAGCTTGGGCACGAGGTGGGCGTCTATCCCGATGCGGAGGAGTTCATTCAGCACCGGCTGTTTCAAGATCGCATGCGCGAGCGGATGGTCGAGATCCGCCGCGATCCGGCCGCCCATCCGCTGCGGGAAACGCTGCTCAAGATTCCGCTGTTGCCTTATCAGTTGGACGGCATTGCGTTTGCCGCCGGCACCGGACGCGCCATTCTGGCAGACGACATGGGCCTGGGCAAAACCATTCAGGCCGTGGGCACGGCGGAATTGTTGGCCCGCGAGGCCGAGATCAAGAAGGTGCTGGTCGTCTGTCCGGCTTCGCTGAAGAGCCAGTGGCGGGCCGAGATTCACCGCTTTTGCGACAAGCAAGTGCAGCTTATCGGCGGCGCATCGGCCGAGCGGCTGGCCCAGTACGACAACGAGTGCTTCTTCACCGTCTGCAACTACGAGCAAGTGCTGCGGGACATTCTGGCAATCGAGCAGGTGAAGTGGGACCTGATCATTCTGGACGAGGGGCAGCGCATCAAGAACTGGGAGGCCAAGACTTCGACTGTGATTAAGGGATTGAAATCGCCGTTTGCGCTGGTGCTTTCCGGAACGCCGCTGGAGAATCGATTGGACGAGTTGTACTCCGTGGTGCAGTTCGTTGATGACCGCCGCCTGGGACCGGGCTTCCGGTTCTTCAACAAGCATCGCCAGGCCGACGACAAGGGCAAAGTGCTGGGCTACAAGAACCTGGCCGATCTGCGCGAGCGTCGTGCGGCTGGATGGCAGCGTGCCGCAGCGGCAGCGGCAGGAGCTGGTGCAGCGATTCCAGACCGATCCCGAGTGCCGCCTGTTTCTGGCCACCAACGCCGGCTCCACGGGCTTGAACCTGCAATCGGCCAACACCGTGATCAATGTCGATCTGCCTTGGAACCCGGCTGTTTTGGAGCAGCGCGTGGCCCGCGCGCATCGCATGGGTCAGAAGCAGAGCGTGCAGGTGTACGTGTTGGTGACGGAGGGCACGATCGAAGAGAGCTTGCTGCAAACACTGGCCGCCAAGAAGGAGTTGTCCGAGGCCGCGCTGGATGTGGAGTCCGACGTCGATGCGGTCGATCTGGCCAGCGGCATGGACGAACTCAAGAGCCGTCTGGAGTTGCTGCTGGGCGCCCGACCGGAGGCATCGGTTGACGAGACGATTCAGGCCGCCGCCGAGGCGCCGGTCCCGCTGTCCAGCGAAGCGCATCGCGAGCGCGTGGCGGCTGCGGGAGGAGAGATGCTGGGCGCGGCATTCAAGTTCCTGGGGGAGCTAGTCTCGCAACAACAGGCCGCGCCGCCGCCTGAGGAGCTTGTCTCAAAAATGCGAGGCAGCCTCACCGCCTGCGTGGAAGAGAACGGCCAAGGTCCGCCGCGGCTCACGATCACGCTTCCAGACCGTTCAGCGCTGGATAACCTGGCGCAGACGCTGGCCCGGCTGCTGCTCGTGGCCGAAGCGGGTAAGTGACACATAATGCCGCGACCGGGGGTCGCGGTGATGCGGCG
>JBGTDH010000373.1:0-3719 GCA_041748435.1 Pirellulales bacterium | reverse complement strand
CTCCTCCCATCTGTGTTCATCCGTGTTCATCTGTGGCAAACCCTGCTGGAGCGCGCCGAACTTGGATGTGCTGGTCGACTCGCTGCTCCGCGCCTGGCCAGCCCCAGGAAGTTCAACTCCATCGTCCCGACGACGGCGCGTACCTGGGCGTCGGCCGGCTCTACCAACGCGAAAAGGGACATCACCCGCAGCCCACTCCGCCTGCCGAACGGCCGCCGATTGTGCCATCGTATCTCGACGCCTTGGAGAGCGAACACCAACGGCGCCACGAGCAGCAACGACAGGCGGGCCTGGCTTTCATTCGGCCAGCCGCCGCAGCGTCTGGTCGTTCACGAGCTTCGCCACGTCGATCGCCAAGCTGCTGGGGCACAAGACCGGACTCTCCGCCACAGTCTAACTTGGGAGGCGAGTTTTTGTCAGCGACAAGCTAAGCGAGCCGAAAGGCGATTCGAAGTCGGTAGTGTTGACGAGTTTCATTGTCGACGCCTTATTGGGCGAGCTCGTTCCGGCGGATTCCAATTCGAGGAAGCACCTCAGAGTGACTCGACCTGAGGCGCTTTGGGATCGCAGTCGGCACGATTACCGTCTAATTTACGCTTGCGTGGGTCAGGGGCGCCCTAACTCGGATCGGATTGCCGGGCTTCTTCACTTCCCTCGAACTCGGCGAGCTCTTCGTGGAGACGGGCGATCAGATTGCGAACTCCGGCCTTGGTGAATCCTTTGGAGCCGATGGCGTGGCTTCGCTGTAGCCCTTCCAGGCGGCTTTCCAGCGAGCGGATCTCTTCCTGCGCCTTTTCGTATTCCGCGACGTTGGCAATCATAGCTCAATCTCCACGAGCCCCTTGCGCCTTCCGTCAACTTCACGCGTTCGACCGAAAAACGCCAACCATTCATTCCAGTCGGCCTCATCCTCAGCGGCAAAAATCTCCTCCGGGTGACGACTGAGAAGCATCCGTTCCAGCGACAGAGCCGATTCGTTTCCTTGCTCAACGCGCGCTTCGAAATCGGCGGGTAGCAGCACGACCGCATCGACGTCTTTGGGCTGCTGTTTCGCGGTTACAAAGCTGCCGTCGACCAGCAGGCGTTGGCCTCCAATCTGTCGAACCCAATTCGATCCAGTGTCGGAGCCGGAGGGCCAACTCCGATGGCAGGCATTCATCGCCGGGGGAATCTTGCCAGGGGACGCGCTGAAAGAGATCATGGAGAAGGCGGTGTGGAAGGAGGAGGAAGAGGAGTAACGGCCCTGATTACGTTTGATCCCTATCTTCAGTGGCTGCGGATTCCCGCCGAGTTGCGGCCGCCGAACCATTACGAACTGTTGGGCTTGCCGGTGGGGGAGCCGGATGTCGAGCGGATCCGCGCGGCCGTGCTGGATCGAACGGCACTGGTGCGGCGGTATCAACTCAGCGACAAGGCCGAGCAGGTGTATCGGCTTTTGGCGGAGTTGTCGCACGCCTTCGATTGCCTGACCGATCCTGCGAGAAAGCTCGCTTACGATAACGAGCTGCGGGGAGGGGCAACCGTCGCCGATCAGGAGTTGTCCTCAACACAGGTCGATGTGCCGCTGCCGCTTGATGTGCCGCTGCCCCAAGTGGCCCTTGGTCCGCGCTCGGTTTCCAAGGCACGCAGCACTTCCTCGCGAATACGACGACGCCAGAAGACGAATCCGGCCATGCTCGTTGTGGGGATCGCCTTGGTCGCCCTGGTGGCGTTGGCGTGGCTGATGCTGCAATTGGATCGGGGGGCGCCGGCGGCGAAACCCGGTGTGGCTCGTAGTCCTGCGCCTCTGCTGGGGGTTGCTTATGGTCGTCGGCAGTTGATCGGCGAGCTTCCGGCGCACGGCGTGGCGCCTCAGTACTCCAGCGCCATCCCCGTCTCGCTGCCGCGGGCAGATTCGCATCTGTATCGAGTCTCGCGGGCTGTGCTGCAAACCATCGAGCACGACACGCCGCAAGCCGCGGCCGAGAACGCCCGCCAGCTTCAGCAGGCACTCGTCAAAGGCAGCGCGAGCTCCGGGCGAAATGTCGATTTCCTGTCGCCCAACCTCGGTCCTACCGTGGCGCTGTTTCGCCGCGACCGACTTATTGTTGTGTGTGGACGCGGCGACGCGGCGCTACACGGCAAACTGTCGCGGTGCCTGGGCCGGCCGCTGGTCGAGGCCGGAGCGCGACCCCTGTCGAGCAGATTTCAGGGCAGCCTGCGCGATGTGCGGATCTACGATCCCTTGCTCGATCTCGCTGCGATTCAGACCCTGGCCCGCCAACGGTCGTCGGGTTGGATGTTCGAGCCGTCGGTGGATACACTCGGAACTGCGTGCGGGGAGCAACCGGTGAACCATTTTGACGAGTTGTTCGACTAAGGATGGACTTTTCTTTCCGCTGCCCGCAAAGCGCGGGTGATCGAGGGGCTGCACGGGCAAGCGAGTCGCTTACCCTACAGTCTGGCGGAAGGGGTGGGGGCGTTGAGTCGATCTCAATCATGAATCTGGCCGAGCCGAGCGTTGCGCCCGAGGTCAGCGTGCCATCGACGCTGCCGTGGGGGGTGCGCGCCTTGGCGGAGGAGTTGCCTGGGAGCGGCGTCTCCGAATCGCTGGTGCAACTGGCTCAGCGGCTGGAAAGAGGAGAGTCTTGGCAACAAGCGCTCGATGCTCCGGACTTGGGGCTGCCTGATCATGTGCGCGGTCTGCTGGCTGCCGGACTGCAAACACACCGCGTGGCCGGCACGTTCGAGCAGTTTGTGCATCTGAACCGCCGGTCCGTGCAGTTGCAGCGTGAGATGTGGATCAGCGTGGCCTATCCGCTGGCGGTGGTCGTATCGCTGGGCCTGCTGTTCGCCTGCTTCGAGTATTTTGTCGTGGCGGAGATGGCGCGCATTTACGAGGACATCTATCAAGACTTTGGCCTGAACCGGCCGCTGGTCTTGCCCGCGCTCACGCGGCTGATGATTGCCTGGTCCGGCCCGCCGGTGTTCGCACTGGCGGCGTTGACATTGATCGTCGGCGTGTGCCTGCCGCTGGCGTGGTCGATTTGGCGACCTTTATGGCTGGATGTGATTGCTCACCGCGTGCCGGTTCTGGGACCGCTGTGGCTGTGGGCCGGCATGGTCGATGTGTGCCGTTTATTGGCACTGTTGCTCGAAGCCGGTCTGCCTTTGCCGGTGGCATTGCGCTCGACCGCGTCGGGCCTGAAGAGCAGCGAATTGGCCAGGGCGTGCCGTGAATTATCGCGGCGCGTGGAGACCGGACAGGCGCTCTCGGAGGCAATCGCAATAACTTCGCCCTTGCCAGACACGCTTGGTCCCGTGGTGCAATGGGGCGAATCTCGCTCGGCGTTGCCGGAAGCGTTGCAGGCGGCCAGCGAAATGTACGAAGGACGCGTGCGGATGCAACTGGCCTTTGTGCGGCTGTTCTTGCCCCCCGGCGTGTTGATCTTCGCCGGCGGCGTGATTCTGTTCTCCCTGCTGGCGATCTTTTTGCCGATGTTCACAATCCTCCAATCTCTGACCTAAGCCGTTCTGCTCGTGACCGCCAACGTCGCACCCTTCAGTCCGCTGATGATCTTCGTGGGCCTGGCCATCTTGTTGGCCGTGCGCGTGGTCTACGGCGAGGCGCGCCTGGGCGGCGGAGACATGGTGCATCTGGTGATGCGCGTCATCGGCTGGGTGCTCGTGGCCCTGGGCATGCTGGCATTGCTGGAAATGCTGCTTTCCGTGGTTTTCGG
>JBGTDH010000372.1:0-5127 GCA_041748435.1 Pirellulales bacterium | reverse complement strand
GGATTCGGAGGACATCATCAATTCACCGCAGCACCTGCGAAACTACTATGGCCAACTCTACGGTAAGTCCGGTCGAAAGGACGCAGAGGTTGATGATGAGCGTCCTGTGCTCGATGAGATTGCCGCGGGCAACTTTGCCGGTGTCGCAGCCGCGTACCGCCTTATAGCTGGAGACACTATCAATATTCTCGTGCCCTACGACCTGGCGCAGTTTGATCGTCTGGCGGTTGAAGCCCGTGACCGCAGTTCGCGTCGGCCCGACTTTGCCCGAGAGTGGATCAGGCGTGCCGGACCCCATTCAGTGAGCATCTTTCGCCCAAGCACGGACTCGGCGACCTGGCATCACCTGGAGCCTGTTCAGTTCAGTCGGCATCGCGACGTCGAACAGTTCGATGCCAGTTGGTTCTTGGCATTGCCGGGGATTGGTTACGACCCGCGTCTCGGCATTCAGATCCCGGACGATCGTTTTTTGATTGCATGACAAGGCCAGCCAATAGAAATGGCCCACACAGCGTTGCTGTGTGGGCCACATGGGCCACTCAACCAAACAGAAAGCTGACTGTGTTTCAATCCGCGCCTCATAGCCGAGGCGAACATCGCCCAAGTTTTTTTGCGAAACACAAACTATTATAGTAAATGACTTACGATCCGATCTGCTGCGCGTACCCAAGAAATGGGTTGAACCTCTGGACCGTTTTCATATCATACGTCACAGTAGCTTTCTGTTAATAAAAAATAGTAGCCCCCAAATGACTGGCTGCAGCGACCCACCAAGGCTGAAACGGAACGAACAGCGGACCGCAGGGCTGTACTACCAACGAAGGCCTCTGCGGTCCGCTCTTCCACAAGACCGATTCTAAGGAGCCTCCTATGCCCAAGCAAATCAGAAGCACGCATGTCCTCGAAGTCCGCGGCGACTTCGCATGTTTTTCACGCCCGGAAATGAAAACCGAACGGTATTCCTATCCCTGTCCCACACCCGGGGCTGTACGTGGCGTGTTCGAAGCCATTTACTTCAAGCCGGCGTTCCGCTGGCAGGTCACCCGCATCGAGTTGCTGGCCATGCCGGCCTATATCGCGCTGCGTCGCAATGAAGTCAAGGACAAGATCAGCGAACGGGCTGTAGGTCAGTGGATGAAAGGAACGGCCCCCGTTGAGCCTCTCTGGGCCGATGGCGACAAGGGAATGCTCGGCACAGATATGAAAGGAAGAACCCAACGTCAAACGATGGCCTTACGTGGACCCCATTATCGCCTGCACGGGCAGATTATCCCGCGCCGCGGAAGTGAATCCGAGCAAGCGGCCTTCGACGGCCAGTTTGTGCGCCGGGCAGTCCAGGGCAAGTGCTTCCAGCAACCCTACTTGGGTTGCCGTGAGTTCGTCGCGTTCTTTCGGTATGTCGATTCGCTCGAGAGCGAGCCCGCTCCTGTGTCCTACACGCAGGACCTGGGTCTTATGGTTTACGACGTTTTCGACCTTGATCAGGTCAACGATTCATTCGCCGCGCCGTCCGTATCCGTGTTCCGCGCTCACGTCACCGGCGGGGTGCTCGATGTGCCGCCGTTCGACAGCAGCGTCGTGTTCAAGCCCGAAAGGAGGAACTAATGCTCCATGCATTGCTGGATTATGCTCAGACTCGGAGCGTGGGTGCGGAACCTGGGTTTAAGCCCAAGACCGTCCGTTGGCTCATCAATTTCAATTCGAAGGGCCAGTACATCGACGTGTTCGACACGACGGGGGGCGACAAGAAGAGCAAAGGGCGCACGTTCAGGCAGTGCCCCGACCTGACCCAGCCTGAAATGGCGGCCGCCGGCGAAGGATGCCGGCACTTTCTCGTGGATGGCTTGGACGTCGTTGCAATGGTCACCAAGGATGGTGACATCGGCGAAAAGCTCGTTGCCAAGCACCAGTACTTCACCGGGCTGCTGCTGCAGGCCGCGGAAGACAACAAGGCGCTTGGAATCCTGGGGAAAGTAGCTTCGGTCCTCGGCAACGACGCAGACTTGGAAAGAATCCGCCTCGATTTAGCAGACCGGAAAGCCAAGCCAACAGATCTCGCGACGGTCGCGATCGTGGAGGGTGGCGACGTACGACCACTGGTCGAAACCAGCGACTGGCACACCTGGTGGCGATCGTTTCGCACCGATCTCACGGCAAAGCGAAGAGCCAAATCTGCGGGCAAACGAGCGTCGACATCGGAGTCTCCCCGAATGCGCTGCGTGTTATCAGGCGAGATGATCGAGCCGCTGGCGACGCACAACAAGATCGAGGGACTTTCGGACGTGGGCGGGCTGCCAATGGGCGACGCACTGACATCGTTCGACAAAGAGGCTTTCTGCTCGTTTGGGCTGGAGCAGGGCGCCAACGCGGCCATGAGCGAGTCCGTAGTGAAGACCTATGTCGCCACACTCAACGACCTGATCAAAACTCGCAGTCATCGCTTGGCGGGCGTGAAGATTGTTTACTGGTACAGCGGCGAGGTCACGCAACGCGATGACGTGATGCAGGAGTTCATCAGCGGGTTCGGATTCACTGACCTCGACGTTGAGGCGGAGGGAGATTCTGTGGCGGCGGAGGCGGCTGCCCAAGGCGGTCGCGATCAGGCCGAAAGCCGCGCAAAGAAGCTGTTGGATGGAATTCGAGCAGGCGAGCGGCCCGATTTGGCAGACTTCCGGTATTACGCGATCTCTCTCTCCGGGAATTCTGGGCGAGTAGTCATGCGCGATTGGATGGAGGGCCCGTTCACGGAGCTCGCAGCGGCTATCGACCGATGGTTCAACGACCTTGACGTTGTAGGCGTGATGGGTTCGAGACGCGACAAGCTGCCCCGTTTTGAGACAGTCGTGACGAGTGTCCTCCCTGAACGAAAACCCACCCAGAAGTATGAGGACTGGATTCAGTCAATTGGTCCAGTTAGGCACCAAGCATGGCACTGTGCTGCAGATGGACGCCCGTTGCAACCGATGGTTGCTCGGCGCGTCTTTGATGAGTTCGCAAGATCGATTGGAAATGGTGAAGTTGCCGCGGCGTTTGATCCAAAGGGTGACAACCGTGGCATGCGCTTGGCTCGATTGTACGCCCGCGTTGGGCTTCTAAAACTGTACTTGGTTCGCGCCGGTAAAGGAGACTCTGAGATGCTGACAAAGTTGAACGAGGATTTCGATGATCCCAATTATCAGTTTGGGCGACTCGTGGCCGTGCTTACCGATCTCCAGCGTCAGGCTCTGCGAAAAGAGTCCGGCGGCACGGTCAAGGCGAGCATTGTCGACCGATACTTCGCCTCCGCATGCACCACGCCAAAACTGGTCCACGGGCGTTTGATCATACTTGCCAACCACCATCTTCGACGGCTGGCACAGAAGAGCGAGAAGGCGGCTCACGCCATTCGCAGACGAATAGCCGACATCAGTGATCGAATTGATCCTAGTGCTCTGCCTCGAGCGATGCGGCTTGAAGATCAGAGTGTCTTTGCCCTTGGCTACTACCATCAGGTTGCGGAGATGAATCGTGCTCGTGCGGACGCGAATGGAAAGCGCCAGGCCAACCAATCGCAGACGAAGAAACGAGGATGACTGTCAGTGGATTAATTCGAACTGGAGCAAACAATGTCTCAGCTGATTACCAACCGTTATGAATTCCTGTTCCTCTTTGATTGCGAAAACGGCAACCCGAATGGAGACCCCGACGCCGGCAATGCGCCCCGTGTGGACCCGCAGGATATGCATGGATTGGTGTCCGATGTGGCCATCAAGCGGCGCATTAGAAACTACGTTCAGCTTGCTCGTGGCAATGCCATGCCCAACGCCGTGTTCGTTGAGCATGCCTGCAATTTGAACACCGAGATTCTCCGAGCGCACGAGAAAGCCAACGGGGGGTCGCCTGATGCCAAAAAGGGTGCAACCAAGCGACAGGTCGACGCCGCTCGGAATTGGATGTGTCAGAACTTTTTTGACGTGCGAGCTTTTGGGGCAGTCATGTCGACGGGGGCGAACGCTGGTCAAGTACGCGGCCCCGTGCAGATTGCGTTTGCCAGGTCGATCGATCCGATCCTGTCTCTTGATGTGTCAATCACGCGGATGGCAGTCGCTGAAGACGTGAAGGGGGCGACGAGTAGCGCCGACTATGAAAAGTGGGAGGCGGATCAACCCGAAGACAAACTCCGCACAATGGGCCGCAAGGCGCTGATCCCCTACGGCCTGTATATCGGCAAGGGATTTGTCAGCGCCCACCTTGCTCAACAGACCGGATTCAGCGGAGAGGACTTGAAGCTCCTGTTCGAATCGCTTCTCAACATGTACGAGCACGACCGCTCCGCCAGCAAGGGGACGATGACGGTTCGACAGCCGGTCTTTGTCTTCAAGCATATAGGCACGGACAGCAACACCGAGCAGCGCGTTCGTCAAGCGATGCTTGGCTGCGCGCCGGCCCAGGTTCTCTTCGAAGATGTGGTTGCCATAAAATTGCGGGATGGCATTGAAGCACCGCGCAGATTTACGGACTACACTGTAACCGTTGCCAGGGATAAGGTTCCGCCGGGAGTGGAGTTGCTCGAACTGCCCAGAGATTTCGACAAACTCACCTGAGGCGATCGATGGCAAGCGATTCGTCTGCACCCGAGCTTTCCGCTGGAGACGAGTACCTCCCGCTCTCGTCCTTGAACCATTTGCTCTTTTGCGAGCGACGCTGCGCCATGCTGCGCATCGAAAACGTATGGGTGGAGAATCGCTTTACGCTGGAAGGGACGCACGGGCATAAGCGGGCCGATAAGGATTGCGAGATCGAAGTCCGCGGCGTGCGGGCGGTGCATGCCATTCTGCTTAAGAGCGATCGGCTGAGATTGACCGGCAAGGCCGATGTCGTGGAGTTTCGTGAGCAGGGACCGGGGGTCGGGGGGGGGCAGTCAGGGGTCGGGAGTCAGGAATCAAGGATCGACCATTCACCACTAACTACTGACCACTCACGACTGACTACCAACGAAGTTCCCTATCCGGTCGAGTACAAGCGCGGCAAGCGCCGTCGCTGGGATAACGACGACGTGCAGCTTTGTGCCCAGGCCCTCTGCCTGGAGGAGATGCTGGGGGTGAGCGTGCCGGCCGGGGCGGTGTTCCATATCAAGAGCAAGCGGCG
>JBGTDH010000371.1:0-5005 GCA_041748435.1 Pirellulales bacterium | reverse complement strand
GCCCCACACCACGAGCGTCTCGTCCAGCAGCCCGCGCCGCTTGAGATCGCCCAGCAGCGCGCCGATGGCCTGATCGCACTCGCCGGCCAGCTTGCGATGCCGATCGGCCAAGTCGTCGTGGCTATCCCACGGCTGACCCTCTCCGTGCCACAGTTGCACGTAACGCACGCCGCGCTCCACCAGTCGGCGGGCAATCAGAATCTGCCGCGCTTGCACGCCGGGACCGTAACTCTCCAGCACGTGCTTCGGCTCCCGGCTCACATCAAACGCCTCGCTGGCCTCCACCTGCATGCGATAGGCCAGCTCGAACGAATGAATGCGCGCCTCCAAGGCAGGGTCTTGCTGCCGGGCATCGGCATGCCGTCGATTGAGTTGTGCGAGCAAGTCCAACTGCGACCGTTGCCCTTCGGGCGTCACCGTCGTGTTGTTGATGTTCTGAATGAGCTTATCGATTTGCGTGTGCTTGCTATCGATGTACGTGCCCTGCAGCGCCCCGGGCAAGAACGCGCTGCGCCAGTTCTCGGGACCCTTGATCGGGTAGCCGCCGGGGCACATGGCAATAAAGCCCGGCAGATTCTGATTCTCCGACCCCAGGCCATACGTGACCCACGACCCCATGCTGGGCCGCGTCAGCCGGCTGTCGCCGCAGTTCATCAGCATCAGGCTCGGCTCATGGTTGGGCACTTCGGCAAACATCGAGCGGACGATGCACATCTCATCCACGTGCGCGGCCGTCTTGGAGAAGATCTCGCTCACCTCGATCCCGCTCTCCCCATACGGTCGGAACTTGAACGGCGAGGGCAAGGCCGCTCCCGTCTTGCGTTCCGTGCGCAGATTCGTGGTGGGCAGCTCTTTGCCGGCGTATTGGGCCAGCGCCGGCTTAGGATCGAACGTATCGACATGGCTCGGCCCGCCATTCATGAACAAATGAATGACATGCTTGGCCTTGGGCGCAAAGTGCGGGGCCCTCGGCAACAAGGGATTCTGATATCCCCCCGCCGCCGGCGGCGCCGCCGCCCCCTCCCCTTCGAGCAACAACCCCGCCAAACCCATCAGGCCAAACCCCATGCCCGACCGAGCCAACAATTCACGACGCGAAAGTGCATTCATCGCCACGATTCCACGGTCCGCAGAAAACAGCCGCCCTCATCATAACCTCACCACTGCCGCCGCCAAGGCAAGCAGTGGCCTTCGAGCGGCGGATCGACGATCTGCAGGATCGAATCCATCGCGGTGGTATCGGGCCAAGCCTTCCAAGCGGACGTACATCCCTAAGCCGGATGGTAAACTGCGGCCGCTGGGAATCGCCGGCCTGGAGGACAGAATCGTCCAGCACCTATCCCAACGTGGGTTTGCCCGTCAACATCAAGGTGAGAGCCGTATACCAGCGAAGGCGTGGTCGCGCAGCGCCCACACTCAGAGACGTGCCCGCAATGGAACTACATAATCCGCCCACAACCAAAACTCACGGAGTAGTTCTTGGACGAGCTTTAGCCGGCCAGCCGGGTAATGCGGTTCAGCGGCACGGGTTCCATTTCCGCCGCGTGGTAGCGGTACTGCATGACGTACGCGTCTTCGGGCGTATCGTCGTAGTAGCTTCGCAGCACGTTGACGGCGCGGAAGCCCATCGAGCGGAAGAACAGTTGGGCGGCCAGGTTGGTCTCCCGCACTTCCAGCGTGATGCGCGTGCGGCGCTGGGCAGACAGCTTGCTAGCCAGCTTCGAGATCATCTGCGTGCCCACGCCCAGGCGGCGATAGCGTGACGCGACGGCAAAATTCAGGATGTGCAGCCGCGTCTTGTGCAGCTCGTAGATCATGAAGCCCACCACGCGGTCGTCGCATTCGGCGATCATGCCGATGCAGTTGCGTTGCCGCAAGCAGCGCACGAAATCTTCTTCCGACCAGGGAAACTCGAAGGCGGCCGACTCGATATCCAACACATCGGACATGTCCCTACGGATCATCCAACGGATGTGGATTTGCAGGTCCTGCTTGGACTGAGAGCTCATGCGGGCCTCCTTCCTTGTCGGCCGTTTTGAGATATGACAAGCCGCCCCCTTGAGGCGAGGGCGATACCGTAACAGATCAGTTCTAGACTGCCAAGACAGAAGTCGAAAGATGTTAAGATGTGGACGCCGGCGTAGCCCGCGGAGACGCTAGCTTGACGCTCCCTGCGCCCTGCCGTACAAACGAGAGACGCACACTCGACAGCCCGCCCCCTTCACGGAGTTCGCCATGTCCCGCTCGCTTTTGCCGCAGCAGCTTCGCACGGTTCAGGCCGTGCCTCTTACCGCTTTTGATGCCGCGGGCCGCCTGAATCTGGAGCCGATGCAGGCCAATACGCGGCGGTTGTACGAGGCGGGCATCCGCGTGTTCATCCCCTGTGCCGGCAGTGCCGAGTTCGACAGCCTCTCGGCCGACGAGATCGTCTCCGCCATTGCCATGACGCGGGAGACGGTGGGGGACGATGCCGTGGTGATGGCGCCGCTGGGCCTGCAGCTCAACCACGCCTTGAACGTGGGGCGTCGTTCGCTGGATGCCGGCGCCGATTGCGTGTTGATCATGCCGCTCTCCGTGCCCTACTTGTCGAACGCCGGTGCGAAAGATTACTTCCTGGCTATTGTCGAGGAGTTGGCCGCGCCGACCTTGATCTACAAGAAATCCGACGTTCCGTCCGACCCGCTGCTGTTGGAGCTGGCAGATCATCCCAAGGTGGTGGGCGTGAAGTATGCGGTCAATGATGTCGACGCCTTCACGCGCATCGTGGCGGCCGACGAAGGCCGCATCGAATGGATTTGCGGATCCGCCGAGCGGTTCGCGCCGTTCTTCTGGCTTGCCGGTGCAAGCGGTTACACCAGCGGCGCGTGCAACCTCTGCCCGCATCTGACGCTGGCCCTGCATGCGGCGCTGGCCGGGGGCGACTATCCGCAGGCCATGCGATTGTTGGAGCAACTTCGGCCGATCGAAGATTTCCGCGCGCGCACGGGCAGCAGCTACAACATCTCGTTCCTGAAGCATGCCATTCAGCACGTGGGCTTGGACTTTGGCCAACCGCGGCCTCCGCAACGCAGGCTGAGCTCCGACGAGCGTGCCGAGATCGACGAACTCGTGCCCGCGCTGTTGCAAGCCGAGGAAGAGTTTGCTTTGGCCCCCGCCGCGGCGAGGTAGAGTTTGTGATAGAATTCGGTACGGCCAAGTACGAGAGATCTCCATGCAGCTTGAAATCACACCTGCCATCGCCGACACGCTCAGGGGCATCGTTTGCACCGGACTTTATCCGGACGAGAACACGGCCCTGGGGGAGGCTTTGCACTTACTCCAACAGCGAGATCGTCTGAGAACCATGCTTCGCGAGGCCGATGAATCATTGGATCGCGGCGAAGGCGTGGAGGCCGAGGAAGCTTATCGACGACTGAGAGCCAAAGCCGCTGAAATAGTTAGCCGTCAAGTATGAGTGTCCCGATCTTCTCGCAAGAAGCGCTCTGCGACATCGAAGAGATCGCCGAGTTCGTTGGTCAAGCCCGGCCTCACGCGGCACTCAAGCTCGTCGAGCGTATCATTCAAGTCTGCGAGACCCTGGCGATTAACCCCTTGATGGGCACCGCCTGCCACCACTTCTTGGCCGATGCTCGATGCATGTCGGTTAGCCGTTATGCGATTTATTTTCGACCCGTCAAAGACACAGTAAGAGTCTTGCGGGTAATTGATGGTGCTCGAGATCAACCCTCTGCCTTATCGGACAAACCACAAAACCCGTAACTGGAGCCACCTATGAAGCGAGGGGTTCTTGTCGGCGCCGTGCTGCTGATCAGTGCATTTTCGTTCGCTGGCGAGTTCAATCCCACGTTGAACATCGGCAGCGCTGCGCCTGCTTGGAATGAGCTGCCGGGGGTGGATGGCAAGCCCCACGGTCTGGCCGATCTGAAAGCCAAGGATGTGGTGGTGGTGACGTTTACGTGTAACAGTTGCCCGTACGCGGTGGATTACGAAGATCGCCTGATTGCGTTCGCCAAGAAGCATTGCGGACCAGAGGGCACGGTGGCGCTGGTGGCCATCAATGTGAACCTGGTGGCGGAAGATCGCCTGCCGGCCATGAAGGAGCGAGCGGATAAGAAGGGGTTCAACTTTCCTTACCTGTTCGATGAAACGCAGAAGATCGGGCACGATTACGGCGCTACATTCACGCCCGAGTTCTTCGTGTTGGGTAAGGACCGCAAGATTGCCTACATGGGGGCGATGGACGACAACACCGATGCCGCGAAGGCCAAGGTCAACTATGTGGAACAAGCTGTCGCCGCGCTGCTAGCCGGGAAGACTCCCGAGGTCAAGGAAACCGTCGGCCGCGGCTGCCTGGTGCGCTACGACCGCCGCCGCAAGAAATAACCGCTTGCGGCGTAGCGCTGTTCTCCGACCTACTTCCCCTCGCGCACTTGCGAGAACGCGGCCACGAGCCGTCCGCCGGCGCCGATGATCGCCAGCGGAATCCAAGCCCAGAACGCGTACCACACGAACATCAGCAGCATTGCCGTGGTCCCGCCAAACCGCACCGTTTGGCCGTTGAGATCCAGCACCATCGTCTCGGCGGAGATCAGCTTTTCAACGCCCTTCACGGGTCCTTCGAGTCCGGCGGCCGGATCTTTCAGGAGACTGCCCACCGCCAGAAAGACCTGCACGGCATAGACCACGCCCACCAGAATAAGCACGACGCCCGCCAGCAGCGTGAGCATCCGCGCTCCGGCCATCACCAGATCCAGCGGCGAAGCGGAACGGTCGCTCAGTACAGGCTCCTCGGTAATCATGCGCGTGCTCGGGTTCGATGAGGTTGACGCCCTTTGCGGAATCGTCTTGCTGGACGCCCTTCGTCTGGCCAACGACAATACAGCATACGCTTTTCCTACGCTCTGGCGAAATCTCCGCTTATGTCCAGCACGAGGCAATCGACGCGTGCCGGTCCGTCGGCCACGGCAGAGCCGTTCGATCCCTACGCGCAGTGGCTGGACATTTC
>JBGTDH010000370.1:0-5574 GCA_041748435.1 Pirellulales bacterium | reverse complement strand
GTGGGCATGCGTCAACACCACGCAGTCCACGGTCGAGGTCTCGAACGGCAGCGGCTCCCAATTCTTCTGCCGCAGCTCCTTGAGGCCCTGGAACAGCCCGCAATCGATGAGGACGCGCGTCTCGCCGGCTTCGAGGAGATACTTGGACCCGGTGACCGTCTCCGCCGCGCCGTGAAAAGAGAGCCGGACCATGATGCCTCAAGGGGTCGCGTAACGCGCGGATCAATGAATCAATACGCCCGACGGGCCGGACTGGCGAGCCACTCTTGGAACAGGTCGCGGCAATCCTTGGCCAGCGTGCCCGACTCCAGTTTCAGCTTGCTGCCGCCCAGGCGCAGCACGTCGGCGGCCGGAAGCGCAAGCTCGTTGAAGCCCGCCGCACCAGCATCGGCGATGGTGGCGCCAAAGTAAACCGTTTTCACGCGGGCCCAATGCAAGGCGGCCATGCACATGGGGCAAGGTTCGCAGGTGGTGGCCACCAGGCAATCGGCCAAGAGAACCTGACCAAGCTCTTTGCAGGCCGCGCGAATGGCCGTGACCTCCGCATGCGCCGTAATATCGGTGGTTCGCCACACGACGTTATGTTCGACCGCCAGCACGCGGTCTCCCAGCGCGATCGCGCAGCCGAACGGCGACTGGCCGGCCGCAATGCCCTCGCGGCACTTGTCGATCGCCATCCGCATCAGCTCCTCGGGCGAAATCATAGGGTACTCCTTAAGCGCGGCGGAACAGGTGCTTCACGTCGCGCAGGGCCTGGCCCAGGCGGTCGACTTCTTCCCGCGTGTTGTAGAGATAGAAACTCGCGCGGTTGCTGGCAATCACCCCCAGGCGCTTGTGCAGCGGCATAGCGCAGTGATGCCCCGCGCGAAGGGCCACGCCGGCGCGATCCAACTGATGGGCCACGTCGTGGGCATGCACGCCCTCCACCACGAAGCTCACGATGCCGGCCTTTTGTTCAGGCGCCGGTCCGAGCAATCGCACACCGCCGACATCGGCCAGCACGGCATGCGCGTGGGCGGTGAGCATCTGCTCGTGCTGGTGAATTGCATCCAGGCCCACCCCGCGCAGATACTCGACCGCCGCGCCCAGGCCGATGCCGGGGACGATGGGGGGCGTGCCCGCCTCAAACTTGGCGGGCAGATCGGCCGGCTCAAAGCCGTCAAGCCGTACGCGGCGGATCATGCTGCCGCCTCCCAGGAACGGCGGCATGGCTTCCAGCAGTATGCGACGGCCGTAAAGCACGCCCACGCCGCTGGGGCCGAGCATTTTGTGTCCGCTGAAGGCCAGAAAATCGACATCGAGAGCTTGTACGTCGCACGCCATGTGTGGCACGCTCTGCGCGCCATCCACCAGCACGAGTGCCCCGGCCGCATGGGCCTGCCGCACGATCTCCTCGATGGGGTTGATCGTCCCCAACACATTGGAGACCGCCGTGACCGCGACCAGCCGCGTGCGGGACGTGAGCAGTTGCGGCAATTGCTCCAAGTCCAGCCGGCCGTCGTCGGTGATCGGAATGTGCCGCAGCACCACGCCGCGCCGCACAGCCAACTGCTGCCATGGCACGAGATTGCTGTGATGCTCCATCTGTGTGAGCAGCACTTCGTCGCCCGCGGTCAACGTTGCATCGCCCCAACTGCGGGCCACGAGGTTGATGCTCTCCGTTGTGCCGTGCGTGAAGATCACCTGCTCCCCGGTGGGCGCATTGATGAACGTCCGCACGCGCTCACGAGCTTCTTCGTACAGATCAGTGCTCTGCTCGCTCAGCCAATGAATACCACGATGCACGTTGGCGTAATGCCGCTCGTAGGTGCTCACCAGCGATTGAATCACTTGCCGTGGCGCCTGGCTGGTGGCGGCGTTGTCCAGGTAGACCAAGGGAACATCGTCGTGCAGCCGCGTGGAGAGAATGGGAAAGTCGGCCCGCAGAGCCTCGACATCCAACGCGGGGGGAGGCACGACGTTCATAACCGTCCCTCGGGCGTGACGGGTGAGTACAAGGCCGCCTGCAGCACTCGCCAGCAGAGCAGGCAGCATTTCTGGCGGTTGGGCGTGAGCTTAGCGCCGAAGAGGTGCAGCATATCGCCGGCGGTGAACGCGCGCACTTCGTCCAGGGTGCGGCCTTCCATTTGTTGCATCAGCATGCTGGCCGAAGCCTGGCTGATGCAGCAGCCCTCGCCTCCGAACCACGCTTGCTGCAATTGCCCCTCCGGGGAGACTTGCAACTCTACTCGCACCACATCTCCGCACAGCGGATTATCGTCTTCGTGTGCGTGCGTGACTCCGGGGCACGCGCCGTGATGATAGGGATCTTCGTAGTGATCCAGCACGTGCTCCTGATAGACTTGCTCTTCGTTCATGGACCGTTGCACAGAGGAGATGGCCGTCTCCTTGCAGTCTAAGTGCCAACCCCTCTCCGGACAAGGCGGCACAGCTTCCTCCCTCAATACTTGAATGCAGCCATGATAACCTCGCGGGTGGAGGACCCCAAAGCCAGTCCTGACCCTTGCCTGCGGGTTGACAGTCTCTGTAAGTCAGACATAGTCTTGCGTGCCAGTCTGTTTCGTTAAATTCGCACTTATTCTGCGAGACTTCCCATGAGCGATACGGCAATCCCTGAAGGTGTGTTTCCAGCGACGCTCCCCGCGCCGGCCGTGACTCCCGTCGCATCTCATCGGCTCCGCGTCTGGCCCGCCGTCGTCATCGCGGCGCTGATGTGGGGAGTGCTGCTGGTCGTGCCGCGGCTCGATGTCGATCAGTTCGAGTTTCTGAACGACATGGTGAAGTTCCTGTTGATGATGGGGGCTGTCGGCCTCGGTGCGGTGCTCTTCCTCGGTTGGTGGCTCTTCTTCAGCCGGCTGACATGGAAAGATCGGCTGCTCGTACCGGCCGTCGTGGCCGCGGCGGGGGGCATCGTCTATCTGATCGGCGCGGAGACGGTCGGTTTTTCTCTGATGATGACAGGCGTGCCATGGCTGCTCGCCGCGGCGGCCGTCTGGCTCCTGGTATCGCAGTCACTGTCGTGGCCCACGCAACGAGTGGGTCTATTCGCCGTCATTGTGCTGGTGTTTGGTTACTGCGCGCTCATTCGCTGGGACGGCATGTCCGGCGAATTCGAGGAGACGACCAACTGGCGCTGGGTTCCCACGGTCGAGGATCAATACGCGGCTCACCGCGCGACACAGGGCGCGTCCATCCCGGCGTCCGTCACCAGCGAGTCTCCCGTCGTCCTGCAGCCTGGAGACTGGCCAGCCTTCCGGGGCCCGCAGCGCGACAGTCGCGTCCCCGGCACGCGCGTCGCAACGAACTGGCAGTCGCAGCCGCCGCGCGAAGTCTGGCGCAAGAAGGTCGGGCCTGGTTGGGGCTCCTTCGCCCTCGTCGACAATCGGCTCTACACGCAAGAGCAGCGCGGCGACAAAGAGATCGTCATGTGCTGGGATGCGGACACCGGCAACGTGATCTGGGAGCACGCAGACACGGCGCGCTTCACCGAGCCCCTGGCCGGACCGGGGCCACGGGCCACGCCAACCTTCCACGAAGGGCGAATCTTCACGCTCGGCGGCGCCGGCACGCTCGATGGCCTTGATGCCGCGACCGGCACGCTGATCTGGTCGAAGGATATCGCCGTCGAATCCGGACGTGCCCAACTCGACAAGGAGGACCGCGCGCCGATGTGGGGCTACTCCTCGTCCCCCTTGGTGACGCACGGGCTCGTCATCGTCTTCGCGGGGGGCCCCACCAAAGACCCGCAGCCCGACAAGGCCCTCTTGGCATTCGACGCAACCACGGGCGATCTCAAGTCGCACGTGGGCACCGGCGGCCACAGCTATGTCTCGGCCCAACTCGCCGCGCTCGGCGGCGTCGAGCAAATGCTCATGGCGACCGACACCGGCGTTTTCGCCTACGAACCAGCGACACTCAAGGAGCTGTGGCGCTACGACTGGAATTTCGAAGGGGGCCAGCGCTGTTGCCAGCCCGCGGTGCTCGACGACAGCGACTTCCTGATCGGCACCGCCATGCATCAAGGTCTAAAGCGTGTCCGCGTCCGCCATGACGGCTCGACGTGGTCGACGGAAGAGTTGTGGGCGACCAAGTCCATCAGCCCCTACTTCAACGATCTCGTCGTCCTCAAGGACCACCTCTACGGCTTCGACGGTCCCTTCTTCACCTGCGCAAGCCTCAAAGACGGCGAGCGGCGTTGGCGCGTCCGCGGGTACGGCACCGGCCAGGTGCTGCTGCTGGCAGACCAGGATCTGCTGCTCATCCTCAGCGAGCAGGGTGATATCGCACTCGTCTCCGCCACGCCGGACGAGCACCGCGAGCTGAGCCGCATCCACGCCATCGACGGCAAGACCTGGAACCATCCCGTCGTAGCGCACGACCGACTCTACGTGCGCAACGGCGAAGAAGCCGTGTGCTACGAACTGCCGCAGTGATTCGGGCGCGCCCGGCAAGTTTTCCGGCGAACCGTCGGACAAGCACGCGTGTCCTAGAGCAGGATCGATGCGGAGTAGTCACTGCTGGTCGTGGCGCCTGGCTTTGAACCAGGAGGCCGTTGGTTCGATTCCAACTCCCGCAGCTTGCAAGGGGAAGACATCACCATGAACGCAACTTGGATTGAACGGCACTTCGCGAAGATCGGCGCGCGGGCCAGGGTTCATGGCGTGGATCGCGGCGACGGCGTGAGAATCGATATCGGCCGCGACCGCGACGGCGAGTTCTTCGACATCGCCTTGGCAAGTGGTTCGCCGGCCGAGGTGCGTGTGGTTGATGCCCAGCCGCGCATTCGGCACTTGCTGCTGTTGTCCGAGCAGTCGGACGGAAAGCACAAGTTCCTGTGCGGACATGATGAGCGTCACTGGTTCGTGGCCGCGGTGCCGGAGCGTGCGAGCGTTTCGAGCGTCCGAACGGCCTTCGACGCGCTCAAGCCGCTGGCAGTTCGGCAGCGGGAATTTCAGCTTCAGGTCCGGCCACGCAAGCGGAATCGCCGGCACAATGAGGCCTTCATCCGCCAGGGTGAATGGTTCTTCGTGCCGGTGCCGGCGTGGCAGCGTGTCGACGAGCGGCTGATCGTCTGTCACGAGCCGATCTCGCGCGGGCGGGGCAAGCCTCACCTGTGCGAGGAACTCGTGCGGGAGGGTGGTGAGTTGGTCTACGTCAGCACCCAGCATCCGCAAGGCCTGACGGCAACGCAGCACCGCCAGTTGATCAGCCGTCAGCCGAAGCTGCGGCACTTGCACTGGGTCGCGCAGCGCCGCAACCCGCTGGTGTTTGTGCGCGGCAAAGTTCGCCACGCCGATCACAAGACGATTGTCTTGCCGGGCTGGCAGGTGCTGATGAACACGGAGACGCAATCCGCGGCCATGCGACACGTGGCGTTTATTGATTGAGTGCGCGGGCCGTCGTCCTTGGGCCGCGGCCCGCTTGGGCTGTGGTTCACCCTCGCGGACGAGCTGTAATTAGCTCGCGGCAGGCGTTTCGTCGTTGAGACTTCGTAGCAGCGCCTCCAACTCCTGGCGTCGTGGCTCGAGCTCGGAGCGGACGGCGTCTTGGTTCAGCCGGTAAACGGCCGCAAAT
>JBGTDH010000369.1:0-3941 GCA_041748435.1 Pirellulales bacterium | reverse complement strand
GCTCACCGTGGGCGCGAGCCTCAACAATTGAAACTCGAGTGCGCCCATGTCGGTCTGGCTGCCGGCGGTGCGGGCAAAGGGCGGGCCGCGCTGATCGGTGATCAGGTTGTCGGGGTTGGCGCCGCGTTCCATGGCGGGGCTACCCGGCTGCAGAGACATGGTTTGGGTCGGGCCGCCGTTATACGCCAACGGATCAAGCAGGGGACTAATGACGCCATGGAGGGGGCCACCGACGAGATTGCGGTTTGCGTTGGTGGCGTCGACCGCAGTCTCGACCCAAGGCGTGCCCCTGTTATCGCCAATGAGGCTGTTGGTGAGAGTGGCGGATGCCGAGAAGATATCGGGAGCAGGAAGCCCGATGAGTACCTGATTGGAGTTGCCCGCCACGATGGAACTGCGGACCGTCAGCGTTCCGTCATTCCAGATGCCGCCGCCATTGCCGTAGGGGCCGGCGGAATTGCCAGCCAAGGTGCTACCGTTGACCGTCAGCGTTCCGATGTTCCAGATGCCTCCGCCGTACTCGTAGTTCGCGGAGTTGCCAAACAGCGTGCTGTTGCTGACCGCCAACGTCCCAAAGTTTGCGATGCCGCCCCCCTCAAAGTTGGCCGTGTTGCCGGACAGGGTGCTGCCGCTGACCGTCGCAGTCCCATAGACATTTAGGATGCCGCCACCGCGGTTGCCGGCGTAGTTGTCGGAGAGGGTGCTATCAATAACCGTTAGCGTCCCGTCGAAGTCGCCGTAGCCATAGTTGTAGATGCCGCCGCCGCGGTTGCTGGTGAGAGTGCTGCCGCTGACCGTCAATGACCCGGAGTTGTAGATGCCACCGCCTTCACCGCTGTTGCTGGAGAGGGTGCTGCCTTGAACGGTCAGCATCCTGGAGTTGTAAAGTCCCCCGCCGAGGCCTTCGAGGGTGGAGTTGCCGGAGAGAATGCAGTCGCTGACCGTCAGCGAGCCGCCGTTGTAAATGCCGCCGCCGTCGCCGGACTCGGTCTTGCCGTTTTTGATGGTCAGGCCGGAGAGGGTGCTGGTGACGCCGGCCGCGACCTCGAATACGCGGCTGGAGTTTTGGCCGCTGACCGCCAGGCTCAGCGCGCCGGGACCGAGAATGTTCAGGTCTTTGTCGATGAGCAGCCCGCCGTTGGCCGCATCAAGATTAATGGTGAGGCCGCCGAGGCGCTGGTCGAAAGTGATTTGGTCGCCGCTGCGGGCTTCGATGATCGCTTCCCGCAACGAGAACACGCCGTCGTTGGGGTCAAGCACGTCCAGCGGCGTCGTCACGGCGAGCGTCGCGAGCATCCTGCGTCCCTCCAGGACTTCGAATAGCGGGCGAAACCTGCGGCGCACGGGTCGCGCGACGGCCCGCCGGTTGGAATGATCGATCGGATTGAGTTTCCGCAACCACAAGGCAAAGAACATACTCGATCTCCTTCACGCAGGAATTGGTCTAATGGCGCCACAAGAGCCTCTGGACTCCGCGCGCCGAAGAACGGTGGTGAGGTTGACAGGCCGCGAAACCTCACCGGACGATTCTGTCTACTGACAGCCAATGCGCCGAAACGCGTCGCGCGGGCTCAAGAATTCTGCAGAAGTGCCGACTTTGGTGTCGAGCAAGAGCAAGGGGCCGGGAATTGACGCCTACGGTTTCCCGATCAGCTCGGCGGCTTCTGCCCGGAAACGAAGGAGCTCTTCGTTGTCTTTAGCGTTCTTGTCCATCCACTGGACCGCTTTGTCGTACCACTGGCCTGCCTCGTCCTTGTTCTCCAGTTGCCAGTGCGACATGGCCAGGAAGAATCCGTTGAAGGCCAGCGCCGGCTCACCGATCAGCTCGTGGGACTTGTTGAGCGATTCGATGGCGCCCTTCCAATCGCCGGCGCGATACTGCGCGGCGCCCAAAGTGTTCCAGTGGCCGCCATTCGGTGGGTCCAACTCGATCGCTTTTCTGGCCAGTTCGACCGCCTGCGCCGGGTTGCGGAACTTCATCGCCGCGGTGTTGGCCAACAGCCAAGCCAGGTTATTGCAGTTGAATGCAGAATCCGGCTGGATCTTTAGCAGTTGGTTGTAAACCGCGATGGCTTCTTCCGCTTGATCGTCGGTGGTGAGAGCGCGAGCCAGCGAGATCAAAGCCCCTCGATGCCGCTCGATGTACTTTGGCTCCGTGGGAGACTCCGCCACGAGCTTCTCGACGATCTGCACTGCCCGCCGATGGGCGGCGAGGGCTTCGTCGGTTTTGGAATTCGCGGCGAGAGAAATGCCCAGCGCCGTGTAGCTCCGCGAGAGTTCGTTGCGGTCGTCCGGTTGGCCGTCCGGCGTGGCGAGGAGCGGTTCTCGGATATCGACAACCTGCTGGAAGACCGTGACCGCCTCCGTGGACTTGCCCGCGTGCTGCAGTGCCCAACCCAAGGCAGACCGCAGGTTGCCGGAGTGCCGCAGCTGCGCGGGCGTCGCTTGCGCCTCGTCGGAGGACTGTTCCAGCAAGGCGATCTGCTCACGGCAAATGTTCTCGGCCTCGCTCAGACCACGAGCAACGTCAATGAGAAACCAGATCAAATGCAGGTAGTGTTTGGCCAATTCGTCACGGATTTCCGGCTCGCTCGGGCGCGCGGTTGCCCGCGTTTCCAGGAGTCCGAGAGACTGGCGATAAAGTTGCGGAACCTCTCCCAGCCGGTTGTTGTCCTTCTGCAAGGCAATCAGCTTGCTGTGGGCGGCGATCATCGTCGCCCGCCGTTTGGCCGTGGTGAGCTCTTCCACCGGCAGGAGGACGATGGCCTTGCGATAGAGCTGTTCGGCCTCTGGGAAACTTCCCGCAGCCTGCAGCGCGTCACCACGATTCCAATACCGGACAATCAGCCCCTCGCGGCCGTAGGGAACGCTCGGGAAATCGGCGACCAGACGTTCAAACGCCGCGTGGGCTTGCCAATCGATCTCCGCCGCCTCTTGTAGGCGTCCTGCTCTTCGCAAGAACCCGGAAAGCTGCGAGCAGCACTGGGTCACCAGCAACCAGTGGTCGGGATTCGCGGGGAAGTCACTTGCCAAACGCTGGAAAAAGTTCAAGGCCGCGCGACATTCTGTTTCCGCTTCAGCAGGTTGTTGCTTCGCCCACAGCGTGTGTCCCAGGCCATTATGATTATGGGCCACATGGAGCCACCCTTGCGGACTGTTGTCCGACGTTGCCGCCAGGTTTTCGGCCAGCACAATGCCCTGGCGAAACGCTTTTTCGGCGTCATCCCATCGGGCACCGGACTTGAGCGCGTTGCCCCATTCCCAGGCCATTCCGGCCGGCGTGACTTGAGTTGCCGCGGCCGGAAACGCAGCGACAATCTGCCCCTGCACTACCAGCAGATCGCGGCGCACCTCTTCCACCTTGTCCGAGGTCGGGGGCAGCAACACACTCAGCCGCAACAAGCAGCGAGACAGTTCCTGGTGATACTCGGCGACGTGCGGAAACTGCTCCACCAGAATCTGCAAACGCTGTTGTGCTTCGCGATAGGCATGCTCCGCATCCCGCTTCTGGCCCGCGGCGAAGAGGCGGTCGCCACCATCGATTTGTGTCAGCGGGCTTTGGGGGTCGTCGGGATCGAACTCACTCTTGCGGGCCAGAGCTTCCGGCGCCGTGGAAGCGCGGAGCAACCGGACCTTCCGATCGCTGGCGCCGGCCGCCAGCAGTTGGCCATCGGCACTGATGGCCAGTTGATTACCAAAGCGGAAAGTAATCCGTTCCTGGCCCGTCGCGACGTCCCAGAGCTTCACTTCACCGCCTTCATTGGCGCTGGCCAATGTCTTGCCGTCCGGAAAGAATGCGACCGATTTGACGGAGGTGATGTTGCCGCGCAGGGTTGCCTGCAAACGCCCGCTCGGCAGCTCCCAGAGGTGAATCAGGCCCACGTTGTTGCCCGTGGCCAGGATCGTGCCGTCCGGGGAGCAGGCCATCGACCAAATGTACC
>JBGTDH010000368.1:0-6071 GCA_041748435.1 Pirellulales bacterium | reverse complement strand
GCATGCACGGCAGCGTGTACTCCAACCTGGCGGTTGATGGGTGCGATTTGCTGCTGGCCCTGGGGGTGCGTTTCGACGATCGCGTGACGGGCAAAGTGAGCGAGTTCGCCAAGCACGCCAAGATTGTGCATATCGATGTCGATCCTTCGGAGATCAACAAGAACAAGCCGGCGCACCTGCCCATTGTCAGCGATGTGAAGTTCGCGCTGGCCGAGTTGAACAAGCAGGTCGAGGCGCCGGAAGACATCTCCGAGTGGATAGAGCAGATCAATCAATGGAAGGCGGCCGACCCGCTGACCTACAACCAGGACTATCCCGGCATTCTGCCGCAGCACGCCATCAGCACGCTCTCGCGGCTGACGAAAGACTTGGATCCCATCATCACGGTGGGCGTGGGTCAGCATCAGATGTGGACGGCCCAGCACTTCAAGTTCCAACGCCCGCGCACGTTCCTCTCCAGTTCGGGGTTGGGCACGATGGGTTTTGGCCTCCCGTCGGCGATGGGCGCGCAGGCCGCTCATCCGGGCAAACTGGTTGTCGATATCGACGGCGACGGTAGCTTCCAGATGAACATTCAGGAGTTGGCCACCTGCTACTGCGAAGGATTGCCGGTCAAAGTCTTGCTCTTGAACAACCAGCACCTGGGCATGGTGGTGCAGTGGGAAGACCGCTTCCATCAAGGCAACCGGGCGCATACGTACCTGGGGCCGATCCATCACCCGGAGGCCACCGGCCAGGGCACCGGCATGGGCCCCGATGAGCGTTATCCGAACTTCGTGCAGATCGCCAAGGGTTACGGCTGCGGCGCCGCGGGAGTGAAAGACAAGGCTGATCTCATGGATGCCATCCAGGAGATGATTTCCTACAACGGCCCCTTCGTCCTGGATGTGCAGATTCCCTATCAGGAACACGTCCTGCCGATGATCCCCGCTGGAATGACCGTGGCGGAGCTCATCCGGGAGTAGTTGAGGAGGCACTTGATCTATGCCGATTCACGATTGGTCGCGTATTCCCGCGGGCTTGTTCCATCATTTTCATCAGGATTGGTCGATTGAGATCGCCAGAACGTTGAATCGAGGCCAGCTGCCCAAGGGCATGTCTGCACTGGTTGAGCAGAGATCCGGTCCGCTGGAGTCTGATGTCCTGGCAATCGAGCAATGGGACCGCAGTGTTCGGCCGGTCGACGGCGGGGTGCTATTGGCCGAACCAGTAACTCAGATCGTCCGGCGATCGAGCCGCGACTTTTATGCAGAGCGTGCCAACCGCGTGGTGGTTCGCCATCATCTGGGCCGCATTCGCGCAGTGATCGAGATTGTGTCTCCCGGCAACAAGCATGGCCGGGTGGCGCTGCGGAGCTTTGTCGATAAGACAATCGAGTTCTTGCAGCAGGGGATCCACGTTTTGGTCGTGGATGTGCTTCCCCCCGTCGCGTCGTCGCCGCAGGGAATGCATAAAGCCATCTGGGACGAGTTGATCGAGGAGGAATTTGAACTGCCAAGGGGCAAGGATCGCGTTTTCGCCTCTTACCGCACGGGACTGAAACGCGTGGCCTACGTAGAACTGGCCGGATTAGGGGATATCCAGCCCGACATGCCGCTGTATGTTGCCGACGGCGTGTACGTGCGCGTCCCCCTGGAGAGCACGTATCAGACCGCCTGGGAGGCCGCGCCCGAGAACTTTCGCGAGGCCATACTCACCGGGGTAATACCCGATCCCGATGCCGACTGAACAGAAGAGGAATCACATGTGGCGATTTTTTGCGGCGAACTGCTGTTGTCTCATGGCGATCACCTCGGCCACGGCCGAGGAGGTTTCACTCTTCAACGGCCGCGACTTCACTGGCTGGACCCACACGTTGCAGGACGAGAAGGTGAAGCGGGAAGAGGTCTGGAGCGTGCAGAATGGCACGATTGTCTGCAAAGGCGAACCGCGCGGCTATCTTCGCACCGAGAAGGACTACGAGAACTACGTCCTCACGCTCGAGTGGCGGTGGCCGGAAGGCACCACCAAGGGAAACAGCGGCGTGCTGGTGCATAGCTCCACGCCCAAGGCCATTGGCGTGTGGCCTAAGAGCATCGAGGCGCAGTTGGCCTTGGGCAATGCGGGCGATATCTGGATCATCGGCACCACGATCGAGATCCCGGATGCAGAACGCCGCGTGATGGGACGCCGGCATCTCAACCTGAGCGACAACTCCGAGAAGCCCGTGGGTCAATGGAACGCCTACGAAGTGACGGCCCGCGGGGACGAACTGCTCATCAAAGTCAACGGCGAGCTCGTGAACCATGCCCGCAAGTGCAGCGAGACCAAGGGCGCCATCTGCCTGCAATCGGAAGGGGCCGAGGTCCACTTCCGCAACATCCGCCTTAAGCCGCTGCCTTAATCGAGAAACGGGCGCACCTCGGAATAGATCGCCAGCAGGGTGAAGAAGCCGAAGAACAGGATGGCCCAGGCGAGAGCGGCAATGCGCCAGCCGCTGATGCGAAGGTCGGCGGGCAACAGGCGGAAGTTCAGCCATAACAGGGTCATGCTGTAGAGAAACATCACGCCGCCGTTCAAGGCGGCGGTGAGCTTGAACAGGAAGAAGCTTTGAAACCGCTCCGGCCCCAGGGCCAGGATCGCCGCGCCAATCAGAATCGTGCTCCAGAGAAACAGGTAATACAGGCGGCTTTCCGACCACGTCCGATTGCCTTGCAACCAGTTGACCTTAACGATGTCGGTCGAGATGCGGCTCGTTCCGTCCAGCACGCCAAACTCGGTGGTGAACAGAATCGCCACGCCCATCACCAGAAACAGAATCTTCACCCCGGTTCCCAGGCGGCGTTCCAGCTCCAACGCTTCTCCCCAGACAAACGCCATGTCTTTGGTGAACAACTGCGCGTGTTCGCTGCGCGTGCCATCGGGTTGATAGAACAGGCTGTAACTGATCAGCGTGAGCAGCACCAGGCACACCAGGCACGTGAGAAAGAAGCTGAAGAAGTGCTCGGTATTGGCCGCCCGCCACCAGCGCCGCCAGCGGTCCATGTTCTCCGGCGTATGCGGGAAATGGTAGCCGATCTCGACCACCGGCTCCGCCTTGCCGGTGATGGGACTGGTAATGCGGCCGATGTAATGCCCCATCCCGTAGCCCTTCTCCTTCACATAATTGCTCTGCCCCAGATTGAGCGTCCCTCCGGCGCCAGCAAAGGCGATGGCGCCCAAGAGCGCGGTCATGGTCACATCGCCCGTGACCGTGGGCCAGGCGAAGCTCAATGTGCCCGCAACCTGTGCGGAGACGGCATCAACGCGGACCACCAGACAGGCGATGATCACCACGGCCAGAATGATGCCCGTCACCAGAAAAAGTTGAATCTTCTCCACCGTCTCATAAATCACGGGCCCGGCGGTGAGAATCAGCCCGCACAAGAACAAGCCGCCGATGGCCAGCTCAGTGACGTAGGGACTCGTAACTTGCCCGTCCTTGAGCTCGGGTCCCCAAACCAGCCAGCTCACCATTTCGGCGCCGCCGCGGGCCCAGGCGGGAATCATCCACGGCACGACATTGCAGATCAGAAACACCCAGGCCCAATGCCGGCTGAGTCGCGAGAACCCGGTGATGGCGCTTTCGCCCGTGGCCAGCGTCCAACGTGTGATCTCCATATTGATGAAGAACTGCGTGGCCACGCCCACAATGCAGGCCCAGAAGAACGTGAACCCGTCTTGAAACGTGAGCTTGGGCCAGAAGATCAGCTCTCCGCTCCCCAGCGCCAACCCGGCTAGAATGATGCTCGGCCCGATCATCTTCCGAATCGGCACTGGCTCGGGCAATTCCCGATACCGCAACGGCGGCAGCGCCCCATGCGGAATGACGCTATCGGGAACCAGTTTGTCCGTTGATTGCTCGGTCATCGTGGGTTCTATTCTTGCGTTGCCTGCGAGCCACCTGCCGTGGCCCGTAGCCCGTATACGATACTGTAGCGTGGTTGGAGTAGTTAACCACAAAGGACTCAAAGACCACAAAGGAGTGCGTCCAGTGGTATTCCTTCGCCCTTTGTGCTCTTTCTGTTCTTCGTGGTTTGGGCGAGTGATCGCCCCGTCGGTTACGATAATCGTTGGCGCGGCCACGGAAGCGTTTAGTCCTCCAAGGAACACCAGGAGTTGAGGTGACCGTGTCCGACGGTGAAGACGAAGATTGGCTGGGTGCGAGATTTCTTCGGGATCTCGAATCGCAGTCCGACGACTCCGTCACGCTGGAACAGGTGCGTTCCGCGCTGGCGAAGATCCCTGGGTCGATGCTCGAAGACTTTCGCCGAGAACGCGATGAGCGATCTTGATACCGGCCGACTTCCAGGAGCTCAAACATCCTCCGGCTTGAAGCCCAGGTCGACGATGCTGCAGGCTTGGATGGGGTCGAGGCCGAGCGCGCGGGCTTTGGCCAGCACGGTTTCGCTCTCGGTGCCGGGGTTGAGGAAGAGCTCGTCGCAGCCGCGGGCCGCGATTTCTTCCAGTGTGTTGAGCAGCACGGGCGGGGGTAGATAGACGCTGATGCGGGTCAGCCGGCCGGCGGGCAGATCGGCCAGGCGGAGGTAGACCTTCAGCCCCTCCACTTCGCCCCCTTTGGGATTCACCGGATAGACCGTGTAGCCTTGCTTCAGATGCGCACGCACAGACTTGTTCCCGAACTTGGAACGATCGGCACTGGCGCCAAGAATGGCGACGGTGGGAATCGATGCTTTCTCCGCGGGTTCGGCATCCAGAACGGCGGGATCTGCGTCGGGCGCCACGGTCACAATCGGGTCAGGCTTCGGCCCCAGGCGATCTTCACGGGCCTTGGCCCAGATGGAGGCAATGATCGAGAAGCCCAGCAAAGAGAGCACAATGACCAGCGACAAGCCGGGGGTAATCAGATGCTCCCCGGCATTTTGCGCGAAGCCTTGCCAGATGTTCTGCTCGACAAAATCGGCGATGGCCGGCACGTGCGCCGCATAATCCACCACCATCTTAATGCCCACGAAGATCAGCACGGCGCTTAGGCCGTACTTCAGGTAGCGGAACATATCCATCACGCCGGCCAGCAGGAAGTAGAGTGCCCGCAGGCCGAGAATGGCGAAGATGTTGGAAGTGAAGACGATGAACGGATCCTGCGTGATGCCAAAGATGGCGGGCACGCTGTCGACGGCGAACAGCACATCGGTGCTTTCCACCACCAGCAGCACCAGAAATAGCCGCGTGATGCACAGCTTGCCTGCCTCGCGGACGAAGAACTTGTTGCCATGCTCTCCGCTGGCCACCGGGAATATCTTCTTAGCCAGCCGCATCAACAGATTGTTGCCGGGATCGACCTGATCCTCGTTGTGCATCACCAGTTTGATGCCCGTGTAAATGAGAAACGCGCCGAAGACGGGCATCACCCAATCGAAGCGATGGATCAGCTCGCTGCCGATGAGAATGAACGTGAGCCGCATGACGATCGCGCCCAGGATGCCCCAGAACAAGACGCGATACTGATACTTCAACGGCACGCGAAAGAAACTGAAGATCACAGCGAATACAAAGACGTTGTCCATCGACAACGACCATTCGATCAGATAGCCGGTGACAAATTCCAGGGCCGACTTGGGACCCAGCCACTTCCAGAGCAAGGCGTTGAAGAGCAGGGCCATGCTGCACCAGACCACGGTCCAGCCGGCGGCTTCGCGCAGCGAAGTTTCCTTGCTCTTGCGGTGGAAGACCGTGAGGTCCAGCGTGAGCACCACAATCACGAATGTGCCGAAGGCCAACCAATGCCAGGGTTCGATGACGACGGGAGGAAGTGCGGGGGGCAAAGCGCGATCTCGGGCAGGATTCAGGTGGCAGACAACGCATAATCATAGGAAGTGCAGGAAGTTCGGACAACGGGCCTGCCCATCGCCCCCCATCGGCCGGATTCGCGGCGAGCCTCTTGAGTCTTCGCGCCAAATGCATGACGATAACGGCCGCTAGCCCGGCACCATCAAAGCGCGATCATTGAGGGAATCGAACGAATGACCCAGACCCGAAACGGACTCTTCCTGCTGCTGTGGTCAGCTCTCTGCCAATCGCTCGCGGGTGCC
>JBGTDH010000367.1:0-4154 GCA_041748435.1 Pirellulales bacterium | reverse complement strand
GGCCGCGAAGTTGCGATTGCACGTGACCTCAAACTTCCCGCTGCGGCAGGTGCGCGCCAGGCGCCGGGAAACGTGAAAGCCATCCAGCTCGAAGATTGCCCGCGGATCGGGAGACCACCAGGCCAGCGTATCCGCGGCGGGCCAGGGAAAGATGCCGTGCGAGTACGCATCGAGCAGCCACTGGGGCGACAGCTTGCCCCCCAGCATCAGCAGGCCATCGCGCCGCGCGGTCTCGATCGGGGGAAAGTAGCGGGGCACGGTGGACATGGGCAATTCGACGGCAGAGCGAGACACGGGTGTGTATCTTCCCGCGATTTCCAGGCGGCGGCAAGCAACGGTTTGCCGCTTGCCGATCAAGCGATACACACGCGCCATGATCAAATTATCTACCGTTACGATCCGCTGACGCAGGAGCGCCTCCAGCCTCCCGCGACGCCGGCCGAAGCGGTGTCGCGGTTGTGCCAGGGCAATCGGGAGTTCGTGGGACTGGTCGATGTGCCAAACGACGGGACGCCTTCCACGCGCGTGATTCCCTTCGACCTGAGCGAGTTTGGCTTATCCCACGAGCGGGGAGCAGCACCGCGGCAGCACCCGTTTGCCGTGGTGCTGGGATGCCACCGGCCGGGCTTGCCTCGCCGGAGCGATGCGGTGGTCGAGCCTGCGCGGACCAACGTGCTGTTGGGGGCCATTGTGCTGGAGGCGTTCGATCTGCTCGTCGATTGCCCGCAGCAGAAACTGCATCCGCGCGACCCCGATCACATCATTGCCGAGATCGAATAGCAGCGAAGCTACAGCGACTTCAAGTACGCAATCAGATCCTGTCGCTCTGCGTCACTCAATTCGCCCTGCCCCGTGACTTTGGCCGGGTTGTGCAGATCGGCGAGCAGTTCGTCCAGCGTCTTGGCGCGGCCGTGGTGCAGGTACACCATGCGGTTGTGAATGTTGATCAGGCTGGGCGTGTTGAAGCCGTCGTACATGTCGCTGGGCGAGCCGAGTCCGACGTCGTGAATCTGGCCGTCGGTGAAGTACGGGCCGTTGTGACAATTTGCGCAGCCGGCCTTGGCGCTGTGAAATACCAGCTTGCCACGCTCGGCCGCGGGCGAAAGGCTCCCATCTTCTTGGCGATACGGATTCTTTAGCGGTTGGTTCCCTTCGAGGTACGCCAGCAAGGCCGCCACATCCTGCTGATTCGGCTTGGGGCCGAGCATCGTCTCCGTCAGCGACTTATGCATCGCCGCGTTCAGGTCCTGCTGCCAGCCGTGCCAGGTCCACGGCTTGGTGTGCGTGACGTTGTGCAGGCTCAGCACGGTCTTGAACGTGCGAATGGTGCCATCGTTGAGCGTGTCCATCGTGACGGCATTGGTGCCTCCTTCATAGTGGCAACTGTGGCAACTGTACCACTGATCGAGACTGCGGCGGCCATCGTAGAAGATGGCTTCCCCCTGGCGAGCGAGCGACGGTTCCGCAGGTCCGCCCAGCGAAATTGTGCGCGTCAACTCCCGCTCTTGCAGATCGACCACTTGCACGCTGTTGGAAAGGTAATTGGAGACATACACATGGCGGCTGTCTTGGGAGATGCACAGGGCCATCGGCCGGCCGCCCAGGGGAATGCGGAAGAAGCGGTTGCGATCGTTGGCCAATTGCGGATCGATATGATCTCCCGGGCCGCCGTAGCCCACCAGCGGCAATTCCTTCAGCCGATACACCAGCAGCTCCATCGTGCCCGAGGCGGCGCAGACGCACCATTGGCCGTCGGGAGTGAGGGCCATGCCGTGCGGGTCGGAGATCGCCAGACCGCGCGGATCAAGCGAGATCGCCTCCCGCGGCGACGGGCCTTCCAAACTCACGCGGGCAATTCGGCTGGCCAGCACCCAACCCAGTTGAATATTGCGGGCCGTGATGGGATTCTGGCGATAGACCATCCACGGGAAGTAAACGTGCTTGCCTTCGCGATCGATGGCCATCTGCCCAATGTTGATGCCGCGAAACTCCTCCAGATAGAGTTGCTTGCCGGCGGTGGTATCGACAACCGACACCCCGCGGTCTCCATTCACCCCCACGGCCAAACGCGAACCATCCGGCGAGAGAGCCACGTACCGCGGCCAACGCCCCACCTCGATCTGCCGCGTCACGGTCATCGTCACGAGATCGACTTCCGCCACCGCATTAGCGGCTTCCATCGCCACATACGCCGTCTTGCCCTCGGGGGAAATCGCCACACCGCGCGGATGAAAGCCCAGCTTCACGCTGCCTGCCGGCTTGAGCTGGGTGCCGCTCACCTCAAACCGCGTTAGCTCACCGGAGTTCGTTCCCGGAACGAGTGCGAAACTGCCATCTTTAGAAATCGCCACGGCCGAAGGCCGATCGCCGCAACGAACCTCGTGCAAGACCTTGCCTTCCGCCGCATCGACCAGCGCCAGCGTGCCCGTGCCTTGATTGAGCACCAGCAATCGCGATTCATCCGGGGTGAGCAACACATCGACCGGCGAAGGGTCTGCAACGACCGGCGTCGCGGACTCGATGCGCGCGACGAGCAGAACGAACAACGCCACACAGGCCAGGCAAAGGTTTCGCATCAACACCGCTCCAGGGCGAAACGTGGTGGGTTCCGTCACAGGCCTCCGGCCCGTGGGTTGGACGCCTCTATGCTAGCCCACCGCATCCCGCACGGGAAGATCATCGCCCGCTGCAGCCGTGTGATTGTAGGGTGCGGTCGAGTCTTCGAGACCCACCTGTCCACTGTCAGCGACCGTGCTGCGGCCCTCCTGCCAGACAATTCAAGCAGGGGTCAGCTCCCACTGGCGCGCGTGCCGCAAGAGCCTCAGCATGTTGCGGCCAGTCGTGAAGCGTTGCGGATCAAAATCCGCGCGAAGCGGGCGAAATCGTTCCCCGGCTAAGATCGGCTCAAAGTCGATCACTTGCTGCGTTTCGTCATCAAACTGCACGCGTAGGGTATAAGGTGCAACCAACTGGAACGCCCTGACACGATAGATCGGATGCACTGTCATCATCTATGGCTTCTCTACAATTCGCAGAACAACTACTCGCTCACGCGCAGGGCGATGGCGCGGCCGGGGCCGCCGTGGCAGTCGCGGATCTTAACGGGAGCGAAGATAAAGAACGTCTTCCCCTGCAATTGGTTCACGCCGGTGAGGTATTCCACGCCGGCCATGCCGTGCGAGCCGAGTGCCCAATAGGTCAGCAGCGCCTGCTTGGGATCGACGCTGCCCAGCGCTGGTGCGTCGGTTGCGACACAGCGGATGCCGCGACGGGCAAGATAGGCGATTGCGTCCGCATCGACGGCGGGCCAGCCCTCGCTCTTGCCGTTCAGCGGGTCGGCGATGCAGGCTTCGCCTTCGGGAAACGGCTTAAAGTGGCGATCGCTGTGACCCGTGTGAAAGATCACGATCTCGCCCGGCTTGAGATCGCCATGTTTGGCTTCGTATTCCTTGATCTGTTTGCTGCCGATCAGGGGCGAGGCCGGCCAGCCGCTTTTCATCGTGCTGCCCACCGCCGATCTCACATCGATTACCCGCGCCCAGCCGCAAGTCTGCGAGAGCGGAACTCTGTCGGTCGTTACATCGCTCGTGCCGCGCGGGCCATGCGCCGCCTCGTACTCCTTGAGCCACGCCTGTACCTCCGGCGCGAGTTGGCCATTATCGAAACCTTTGGGCGGCAGCGCGAACGAGGGCGGCACGAGATGCGTGCCCGTGTGGCTATCCAGCGTGTGCGTCTGGGCGAAGAAGGGGTTCGTGGCCGTGATGGTTTTCTGCACCTTCGTGTAATACGGTTGGCGATGATTCCCCACGCCCGCCCCTGGCCACCACACGGGCAGGTCTTCGGCTAGAAGCACGGAGAGATCGACCACTTGCTGCTTGCGCGCGGCGGCGATGAGTTGCCCAGCCAAAGGCTGCTCGGTGATGAGCAAGGCCCGCCCTTCGCCGCCGGAGTTGTCTTTGTGCTTGGGACCGATCATGGCATAGAAGGCCCCGGTGGTGGGCACGTCCTTCACATCGATCACGCCTTCCGTCCACACCATGCCGCGCCGCAGGCCGGCCACGTGCGTGGCAGCCGCCAGCTCTCCGGGGAGAGGACCCATGCTGGGGCTGTCGGTCGCGGCATTGCGCACGCCCTGGGATGCCAGATAGAACATG
>JBGTDH010000366.1:0-4793 GCA_041748435.1 Pirellulales bacterium | reverse complement strand
ATCGGCGGCGCGCTGCAGTGTTCTCCACGGCGCGACGGCGGTGCCCGCCGCAGCATCGTTGCCCGAGACGGCGACAAAGAACGAACTGAGCACCTCGCGTGTTTCGAGCTGCTCCACGCGTAGCGATCTCTGCCGCTGGTGGCGAAGTCGAAGTCGATCCGGCTTGGGAGATTGGGAAGTGAACCACCGCCGCAGAGCAGACAAAGTCCCCATGGACAACCTCCTCCATGCCCTTGACCGTGATTTTACCGCAACCGCAGCTCCCAAGCTCTAGGGGATCAGGATGAATTTTGCGAGCCAATCACACATCAGCGGACGAGCATGCGTTGTTGATTAATGTCTATCGCGCGAACGCCGTAAGGCGAAACCGTAGCCCAGCGTTCCACCCACGATGCCGCCTGCTGCAACGCCGAAGCTGCGGGCTAAGGTAACGGAAGTCTGCGAGCCCTTTCCCCGCAACGGCCATTCGTTGCCAGCATACGCAATGGCGTGTGCGGCTAAGACGACCACAGCGATACCAATCGCTGCACCAACGGTCGCAGCCTTTACGCGATAGCTAAACTGCCAATGGCCCGCGAATAGCGCAAGGCATACCATCACGATTTCGGTGATCACGAGCACGGAGATTCCAAGTGCGCTCTGCCGCGCTTCGTGGTCCGCGGGTGGCTGAAACGGAACTCGATCTGGGTACAGGCTCATTGCTACACCGCCTGACAACACGCCGATCACAAATCCTGCAGCTAGGCCGACGATCAATCTGGCCACGAGGGAAGGCGCTGCCGCAAAGCAGCGGTCCTGTTTGCTGCCGATCTGGTTCACGACTGCACCTTGCGATCGGTAGCCGCCCTCTCGGTCCGCTTGCCATTCAGCGGCGTGTGTCCAAGTTCCGTCAAGCATTCCTGCAGCATATCTTCGCCATCGTACCGGATGCCGTGCGCCCGACAGAGCTGTTGGGATTCCTGAAGTAGGGTCACGGCCTCTTCCAATCGATCGCAGTCGAGATACAGCCCCGCCAGCAGGTCCAAGCGATCGCTCAGGTTCTGGTAGCCATAGCCCTCGAGTGCAACGTCTTTGTTGGGGAGGCTTCGGCAAACTTCGTGCAGCCGGCGAATCAAGCTGATCTCATTCTCCCGATGCTGAATGGCCTGGGCAAAGTCTCCCTTAACCTCATGCACCAGCGACCAGCATTCCTCGCCAAAGATAGCGTCATGATGGGGTGCCGCGACGGCCAACAGCTTCTCCAATCGGTCAGCATAGGGGCGAGCCTTGCCTATGTCTTCCCGGCCGTAGAGCCAATAGAGAAGCTTGCGGTACAGATGGTCAATCTCGTCCCATTCGTGAGCAAACTTGCGCCGTTGGGGAGGGGGTTTAGTGTTCATCTTTCAGCCTCGGAAACTTCGGCTTCAGGTCCGGTCGCAATTTTTGCACTTCGGAGGGCAAGTTGTCCCACGTATACCATTGCTGTTGCAACTCCACTTGCTTTGCCTTGTTCTTCCTCGCCGCCCTCCGTTGATATCGTATCTTCTTTTGCGCCAGGCTCTTGCGCGCGTGGTCGCGACCTGGCGTATGCTTGACACGTTTGGAGTCCTTGTCTTTGTCTGTCTCATCCTCCCCGGTCACGTCTGAAGTCTCCAACAATGGGCGCGTCATACACAATTCTACACCGTTACGAAACCTTCCGCGCCTATCCTTGGACGGACAAGTAGCCGAGCGTAGCCGAGCCTTGCGACTGGCCAAGGAGCGATGCGGCAGGGATAATGCGCTCAATGTGTTCGTTTGTCTGGAGCATGCCATGCCGTCGCCATTTCCGGGAATGGACCCGTACCTGGAGCATCCGGAGATTTTTCCCGATCTCCATAGCAGTCTGAACTTCTGCTTGCGGGAGGCACTGCAGGCGCAGCTCTTGCCGCCCTATTATGCCGTGATTGGCCGGCGGGCGTGGATCGAAGTCTCGTGGCGCTACATCGAGCCGGACGTGCATGTCTTGCACCGTTCCCGCACAGGCTTATCGCCGAACCCGGGAGGAGTGGCTGTGGCAACGCGAGGGCGCAGCCGACGGACGATCGTGCATGTGCCGCACGACGAACGCAAGGAGGAGTTCATCGAGATTTACGCTCGTCAAGGGAGCGATAAGCGACTTGTTACGGCGATCGAGGTCCTCAGTCTCGCCAACAAGACCCCGGGGGAGCATGGTCGCGATCTTTATCGCCGCAAGCAACGCGAGTTGTTGGAGAGCCAGGTGAATCTCGTTGAGATTGATCTGCTGCGTTCCGGAGAGCACACGACTGCGGTCCCGCTGCGACTTGCCGTCGCCGAGGCGGGGCCCTTCGACTACCACGTCTGCGTCCATCAGTTCGACAACCTGGAAGACTACACCGTGTACCCCAACCGGATCGAGGAGCCGTTGCCGGAGATCGACATTCCGTTGCTGCCGGGAAGCGATCCGGCAGTGGTCGATCTGCAAATGGTTCTCGACCGCTGTTACGCGGCCGGGCCGTATGCGTATGAGGTCGACTATTTAGAAACGCTCCCGATTCCCGCGCTACCGCCAGCGATGGCGCAGTGGGCCGGAGAACTGCTGCGAACACGATTCACTGCCTGACGGGCAGCTTGGTCAATGTCACTCGGATGCGACGCCCTTCGATTGCGCAAGGCGCCCGAGGAGGTATAATGACCAGCATCGCCGGCTCAGGAACCGGGCGGCGCCGACGGTTGGTCTCCATTGTAAAGGGTCGTTCATGGGCTCGCCATTTCCGGGAATGGACCCGTACGTTGAGGCGTGCGGGTTGTGGGAAGACTTTCACGGACATTTGATCGAGCAGTTGGCAGACACGCTGGCGGCTGCCGTACCGGATCACTACGTGGTGCGAACCGGCGAGCGCGCCTACTTGGTGCTGGCCGAGCGCGACGAAGTAAGCGAGCACGGCTTTAAGCCCGACGTGGAGATTCTCTCGCGCGGCGCGCCCGCGGGCGGCACGTCGACCTCCGCCACGGCAACCGAAGTGCCCGTGGAGATCGGGGCGACGACGCTTCTCGCCATGATTCCCACCGAATTCCGCGAATCTTTTGTCGATCTGTATGTGCTGCGTCCGCAGCGCCAGCTCGTCACCTCGATCGAGATACTATCGCCCTCCAATAAGCGTTTCGGATCGGAAGGCTGGGAGTTGTATCTGCGAAAGCGACGGGGTCTGTTGCTGGGCGCCGCCAACCTGGTCGAGATCGACTTGCTGCGCGGCGGCCGACGGATGCCGATGAGCGATCCGTGGCCGGCAAGTGATTACGCTCTGCTCGTGGGGCGACGCGAGCAGATGCCTGTCTGCCACGTCTGGCCTGCCAGTGCGATGCGGGCGCTGCCGACGATCCCCGTGCCCTTGGCTTCCCCCGACGCCGACGTGCGGCTGAACCTGCAGCCGCTGGTGGCCGCGATCTATACGCGCTACCGCTACGATCAAGATATCGATTATTCGCGGCCTCTCGACCCACCCTTGAGCGTTAACGACGCCGAGTGGCTGAAGCAGCAGCTCATTTCGCGACGGTGAGCGGCGAACGACGCGTCGATGTGATCGGACGCAATTACCGCCTGATGCGCTCCAGATCGTCCCAGAACTTGGGATACGTCTTGGCGGTGCAGCCGGGATCGAGGATCACGACGCCAGGAGTGCGCAGGCCGACCAGAGAGAGGCTCATCGCCATGCGGTGGTCGTGATACGTGGCGATCTCGGCCGGCCGCAAAGGCCGCGGGTCGATTCGCAGGCCATCGGCGAACTCTTGAACATCCGCCCCCAGCTTGCGCAGCTCCGTGGCCAGGGCCGTAATGCGGTCGGTCTCCTTATGCCGAATGTGAGCCACGCCGCGGATGGTCGTGGGACCGGTGGCGAACAGCGCCACCGCGCCGAGCGTCTGCACCGTGTCGCTGATGGCGTTCATCTCGACTTCGATGCCGTGCAGCGGTCCGCTCGTTACAGTGATGCTGTCTGCATTGTCCTGCACGCGGCAGCCCATGCGGGCCAGGCAATCGACGAAGGCCACATCGCCTTGCAGGCTGCTGCGCGAGAGACCCTCCACCGTAACCTCTCCGCCGGCAATGGCGGCGGCGGCGAAGAAATAACTGGCCGCGGACGCGTCGGGCTCGATTGTATACTCGCGGCCGAGATAGCCCGACGTGGGCACGACGAATTGCCGCAGTTCCTGCTCGGCCACGCGCACACCAAACGCTTCCATCACCGCCAGCGTCATGCGGATGTACGGCTGCGAGACGAGATCGCCTGCCACCGTCAGCTCCACCGCGCGTCGGGCATAGGGGGCCGCTAGCAAGAGACCGCTGAGGAACTGGCTGGAGACATCGCCGCGCACCGATGCGGGACCGCCCGCCAGGCCGGCGGCGCGAATCATCACCGGCGGGCAACCAGTGCCGCTCTCGCTTGTGGCGTTAACGCCCAACTGCGCGAGGGCATCGAGCAAGTCTTGAATGGGCCGCTCGCGCATCCGCGTTGTGCCATCCAAGCGGAACTCACCCTGACCAAGCGCGACCGTGGCTGCCAGAAACCGCACCGTGGTCCCGCTATTGGCCACGTACAGATCTGCCTTGGTGGAGGGCAATCGGCCGTCGCAGCCCGCAACGTGCAGCGTGGCTTGCGGCCAATCGGCATCAACCACAACGCCCAGGCGGCGCAGCGCCTCGACCATCACCAGCGTGTCTTCGCTCTCCAGCGCGCCGTGCAGAATCGATTCTCCACGGGCCAGCGCCGCGCAAACCAACGCGCGATTGGTGATGCTCTTGGAACCCGGCGGGC